>JAKAZU010000048.1 GCA_021826525.1 Thermoplasmata archaeon | reverse complement strand
CACGGCGGTTGACTCCACAACCGTCCCCATCCGAACGCGCCGCCACCGCTTGAGGCTTTCCCGCGGCGGCTCGGCCCGATGTGGAGAGTCGGCGCCCGCGCGGGGTGTTCCCCTTCGCGGCCGAGGGTGATTTTTTATAACGGCCCGTCTAACCGTGAGCCGGTGGTGGCGTCCACCAGCCCTCCGGGGCGAACTGCGGCAGCCAATGACGCCTACCCTCGAGGTAGAAGGTAGGTGCCGCCAGACTGGGATGCCACGTTTGCGACGGGAGCGCAGATCCTCGCCGTTCTCCTTCTCTCGCCGCTCCTCTCCGGGATCCTCGCGCGGACCAAGGCGTGGACGGAGTCGCGACGGGGTCCTCCGATTCTCCAGCCGTACTACGACCTCCGCAAGCTCCTCCGCAAGGAGACCTTGCGCCCGTCGAACACTTCGCGCCTGTTCGTCGCGGCCCCGTTCGTGGCGTTCGCGGCGTACATGGTCATCTCCGTGGTCGTGCCGATCATCACGCCCTATCCGCTCCCGTACGCCTCCGTCGTCGACTTCCTGGGCGGAGGACTCCTCTTCGCGCTCGCGGGCGTCGTCACGATCCTCGCCGCGCTGGATGCCGGGAGCAACTACACGGCGCTCGGCGCGAGCCGCAGCGTCTCCTTCGCTGCGCTCGCCGAGCCCACCCTTATCGTGGTGTTCTTCGCGGTCGCCGTGATCACGGGGACGAACAACCCGTACGTCACCAACAACGTACTCTCGGCGTCGTGGTCGTCGTACCTCTCGCCCCCGCATCTCCTCGTCACAGCGGCGTTCTTCCTGCTCCTCCTTGTGGAGACCGCGAAGCTGCCGGTCGAGAGCTCCGGACTGATGGAGTTCGGGATGCTCGAGGATGGCCGGACCTACGAACACTCCGGCCGACTGCTCGGGCTCCTCCGCTGGAACTCTTGGCTGAAGCAGTTCCTGCTCTTCTCGGTGTTCGTCAACGTCTTCGCCTTCCCGTGGGGAATGCTCACCGACACCGGCCCGTTCGCCACTCTCGCCAACATCGGGATCCTCCTCGCGAAGCTGCTCGTGCTCGTCGCGATCCTCGTCCTCCTCGAGGCGACCCTCGCGAAGGTCCGGCTGTTCAAGATCCGGGACTTCCTCGCGCTCTCCTTCTCGCTCGCCATCCTGTCGTTCTTCGCCTTCGCGGTTCTTGGGGGGGCCTAGATGGACACGACCTCGACCGTGGAGGCGCTGGTCGGCCTCGGGATCCTCCTCACCGCGCTCTATCTGCAGTCCGAATCGTTCGTCGATCCGCTCGTCAGCGGCATCGCGCTCCAGTCCCTCCTCCTCGCCGCACTCCTCGGCTGGCTCGCCTGGGTGAACGACAACTGGACATTCGGGGCCGTCGCGGCCCTCGTCGTCGGCGTCCGGGTGCTTCTCGTCCCGTATATTCTCCGGCGCCAGATCCGGGCGTTCCGCTGGCGGGCGCGCGAGATCCATGCGTCGCACCAGGTCACGGGCCACGCACTCGCGGCGGTAGCGCTCGCGATCGTCGGATGGTTCGTTTTCCAACAGACGCTCGCCCCCTCGCTCCCGGCGGTGCCCGGCATCGCGCTACCGTTCGTCCTCCTGCTCGAGGGACTCCTCATGCTCGCGACCCGGCGGAACACGCTCGTCCAAGTGATCGGGTACCTCGAGGAGGAGAACGCAATCGTCTACGCGGCGGCGCTCTTCGCGTTCGGCTTCCCCCTGTTCATTGAAGTGGTCGTCTTCCTCGACGTGCTGGGCGTCGTGCTCGTCGCCATCATCCTGTCAATCCAGCGGGACGTGACCGGTCTGCCCGAGGCCGAGATCCTCGAGGAGCTCAGCGGATGATCTTCGGCGACCCGCTCTTGTGGCTTCTGCTGGTCCTCGTCGCGCCGGTCGCTGGCGCCCTCCTCGCGATCGTCGCCGGGACCCGGGGGAGCGAAATCGCGGCGCGGGTGACCGCGCTCGTCACGCTCGCGGGAGCCGCCGTGCTGCTCGGCATGCAGGCGTCGGGCACCTGGGGGAGCTACCTCGGCCTCGACTCGCTGAGCGATCTCTTCCTGTTCCTCGTCGCGTCGATCTTCGCCACCTCCACCTGGTACTCCCGCCGGTACCTCCGCTCGATCGATCGTCCGTTCCTTACGCCTCAGCGCTACTACGCGCTGCTCGGAGCGTTCGCCTTCGCGATGCTCCTCACGCTCTCCGTCACCGACCTCGGCCTGATGTGGATCGGGCTCGAGGCCACGACGGTCACGAGCGCGCTCCTCATCGTGCTGGAGCGCAAACCGACGAGCGTCGAGGCCGCCTGGCGCTACACCCTCATCGCGTCGGCCGGACTCACGATCGCGCTGTTCGCCTTGCTGCTCCTCTATGAATCCACCGGCTCGCTCAACGCCTTCGCGCTCGCAGCGCATCCGGTCGCCCTCAGCCTGCCGCTCGCGATGGCCGTGACCCTCGCGCTCGTGGGGTACGGCACGAAGATCGGCCTGTTCCCCATGCACACCTGGCTCCCCGACGCACACTCCGAGGCGCCCTCGCCCGTCTCGGCGATGTTCTCGGGCGTGCTGCTCCCGACCGCGCTCTACGCTTTCCTGCGGGTCTACGCGGTGGTCGCGAGCCCGGTGCCGGCCGGGCTCTCCGACCTCGTCATCGTGTTCGGGATCGTCACGGCATTGGTCGCGGCGTTCCTGATGCAACGGCAGCGATCGTACAAGCGGCTCCTCGCCTACTCCAGCATGGAGGTTATGGGGCTCGCGATTGTCGGCGTCGGGCTCGGCGGGATCGCACTCTACGGGGCCTTGATCCTCGTCGTGGCGCACGCGTTCGCGAAGTCCGCGGCGTTCTACTGCGCGGGGAACGTGCTGAGGAAGACCGGCACGACCCGGATCGACGACGTGCGCGGGCTCCGCACCGAGCTGCCATGGACCGGGGCGACGTGGGTGGTCTCCGCGATCGCCGTCACCGGGACCCCGCCGTTCGGAACGTTCGTCGGCGAGCTCCTGATCCTGGCGGGGGCAATCGTCCTCGGCGCCTGGTGGGTGGTCGCGGCGTGCGTCGTGGCGATCCTGATCGCGTTCCTCGGAATGAACGCGCAGATCGGTCGGATGGTGTTCGGGAGCGAGCGGAGGGCCGCACCTCCATCGTCCGAACCTGCGGAGCCTGCGAGCGACGTCCTCATCCCGATGATCAACGTCGGCGTCGCTCTTCTCCTCGGGATCATCGCGATTCCGTACCTGGCCCCCGCAATCCGCTCGGCGGCGGCCGTGCTCGGCGGAGGGATCCCGTGAGCGCCCCGCCTCCCGCGGGGGGATCGGTTCCCGCGCGCGCGCTCACCTACGTCGACGCGGAGCGCACGCTCGCGCTTCGGACCGATTACGAACGCAAGGAGACGATCCTCGAACGGCCCCCCGAGCTCAGTTCCGAGGACCTCGGCCTCGTCGAACATTGGCAGGCGCAGGGCCGACCCCACCGACTTCCGGTGGGAGAGTCCGTCGAAGGGTACGGCGTGTTCACCTTCCCGTACGGACCGGTGACGATGGGGGTCCCGGAGTCCGGCGCGTTCGACATCCGCACGTACGGAGAACGGGTGCTCGAGCTGGTCCCTGAGGTCGGGTACAAGTCGCGCCGGATCGCCTCCGCCGTCGTCGGCCGGGTGCCGGCGGACGCGCTGCTCAGGGTCGAGCGGTTCGCGGGCAACTTCTCGGCGTCCCACGCGGCCGCCTTCCTCGGCGCGGTCGAGGTCGCGAACGGGATCCGGGTGCCGGAGGAGGAGCTGTGGACCCGCGCGCTCGCCCAGGAGCTCCAACGCGTGTACAATCACGTGCGCCTCATCGCTCGGGTCGCCGAGGCGGCCTCCCAGAACGTCGGCCTTGCCCAGGCCCACGCGCTCGCCGAGGAATCGCTCCGTCTCATGGCGCGGACGTTCGGGCATCGCTGGGCGTTCGGTGCGTTCGCTCCGGGAAACCCGTTCCGCCGCCTCGGGCCGGACGACCGCCGCGCGCTCGGAGAACGGCTACGCACCTACGATCGGGAGTTCGCCTCCCTCTGGGAGCTCTTCCTCGGTTCGCGCACGTTCATCGACCGGATCCAATCCACCGCCCTCGTCTCCCGCGCCGACGCGATCCGCTGGGGAGCGGTGGGGCCGACGCTGCGGGCGAGCGGGGTCGCATGGGACGACCGCCTCCGTGCTCCCTCCCCTCCGTACACCGACCTCTTCGTGCCGCTCGCTCAGGGGTCCGAGGGCGACGCGCTCGCCCGCGTGCTGGTCCGCGAGGAGGAGGTCCGTTCGAGCCTCCTCCTCGTCGAGCAGATGCTCGACCGCTGGACGAGCGTTCGCGGCGGGGAGTACGTGCCTCGACCCCCGGTCGAGCCGGGCCGCGGGATCGTGCGCCTCGAGGCCCCGAGCGGGGACCTCGTCTACGATGTCCGCCTCGCCGACGGGCGGGTCGCCGCGCTCGGCGTGCGGACCCCGAGCCAGGTGAACTGGCCGCTGTTCGCGCTCGGGATGCGCGGCGCCGTGTTCACGGATTTCCACTTCGCACTCGAGAGCTTCGGCCTCTCGTTCGCCGACACGGACGGGTGAGCGTCGATGTCGAGCTGGGTCGAACGGGCGTGGAAGAAGGGCATCGTCACGACGTCCTACCCCGCCGAACCGGCGACCGAGGAGGAGGCTCCCCCGTCCGGGCGGGCTCCACAGGTCGCCGACCGTAGCTCGTTCGCGGCCTTCGCCGCTGCCGCGGAGTCCCATTGCCCGACGCGCGCGATCGGAGCGAGCGGCCTCGACCAAGGCAAGTGCATCCGCTGCTCGCGCTGCCTTCCGTCGGGGTTCCGAGCCGCTGCGGAGCTCGAAGCAGCGAGCGGGGGCCGATCCTCGCTCCTCTGGATCGACGGGGTTCCCCCGAAGTCGACCGTCGCTCCCGCCCCGCTCGCCCCAATCGGGCGATCGATCGCCGTGTTTCTGATGGACGCGGGCAGTTGCAACGCATGCAACCTCGAAGTGCTCGCGCTAGCGAACCCGTACTACGATGCCCACCGACTCGGGATCTCGTTCACCAACTCCCCTCGACACGCAGACGTGCTGGTCGTCGTCGGAGTGCTGACCGCGGGGCTCGTCGAACCTCTGAAGCGCACGTACGAAGCGATGCCCTCACCGAAGGCGGTGCTCGCGGTGGGCGCCTGCGCGATCGACGGTGGGATCTTCGAAAGTACGCCGGGGCTCGATTCGACGGTCCGATCCGTCGTGCCGGTCGATCTCTTCGTCAGCGGGTGCCCGCCGCCTCCGCTCGCGGTGCTGGACGGGATCCTGCGCCTCGCGGGGCGTGACCGCACGCGGAGCGGAGGGTCGCCGTGACGAACATCGCCGGCGTCCTCCTCCTCGTCTCCGTCATCGGCCTGTTCGCCGGAGCGCCGCTCGCGATCCTCTCTCGGCGGCTCGGCTACGCGGTCACCCTCGTCGCAAGCGGACTTCTCGTCGCCGCGGCGATCCTCGTGCTCGCCTACGGGCCGGTGACGGCGATCTCCTGGTCCGGCGTGATCGCGGAGCCGGAATCGATGCGGCTCGACGGACTCTCGGCGTTCTTTGCCCTCACGGCCGGGATCGTCTGGATCGGCACCTCCGCGTTCTCGCTCGACTACGACCACCACGATACCCCATGGCTCGCGGTCGCCTACTCGCTGACCCTCGGATCGATCGCGATCGTGCTCACCTCGACGAACTTCCTCGTCTTCCTCGCGGGCTGGGAGGCGATGACCCTCGCGTCGTACTGGATGATCCTAGAAGCCGCGGGGCGGCCGGCCCGGACCTTCTCCGCCGCGTTCGTCTTCCTCGCCTTCGGCGAGGGCAGCAGCTTGCTCGTCGCCGTGGCGATCGTGGCGTTCTACTCGCTCTCGGGCGGATTCGCCATGACGGCGATCACCGTCGCCGGGCCCGTCACGTCGCTCGTCTTCGTGGCGGCGCTGCTCGGCTTCGGGCTCAAGATGGGGATCGCGCCGTTCCACATGAGCGAATGGCTCCCGATCGCGCACTCCTCCGCGCCGTCGAACGCGTCGGCGGTTCTGAGTTCGACGCTGACCCTTGCCGGGGTCTACGGGCTCTTCCGATTGCTGACCCTTCTGCCCGAGGGACCGTCGTGGTGGGGGGGCCTCCTC
>JAKAZU010000047.1 GCA_021826525.1 Thermoplasmata archaeon | reverse complement strand
CACCCGATGGCTGAACAGTACCTTTCGGGCCCAACGATTAAATATGGCTGACAGGGCTCCCTAACGGCTGCTGACAACTGTCTGACAAACGGCCAGGCAACAGCAACGGTGGAAGGTTCCGGGAGCCGGTGAACAGTCGATGCATCTCAAGAAGTTGAAACTGAGGAACTTCAAGTCATTCGCCGGCGCGGTAGAGATCCCATTCGAGCCGGGCTACACGGGCGTTGCGGGTCCGAACGGGATGGGCAAGTCCAACATCTCCGATGGGATTCTGTTCGTTCTCGGGCCGAAGAGCTCGAAGGCCCTCCGTGCCGATCGATTGACGCACCTCTTCTTCAACGGCGGGGCCTCGAAGAAGCCCGCCACGGAGTGCGAGGTCTCACTGGTCTTCGACAACGTCGATCGGCTGCTACCGGTCGAGTCGGACGAAGTGGAGGTCACGCGATACGTCAAGCTCGCTCCGAGCGATCCCGACGGATACTATTCCTACTTCTACGTCAACGGCAAGCGGACCACTCAGACCGACATCGACAGCATCCTCTCCCACGCGGGGCTCTCCGGCGACGGGTACAACCTCGTCCAGCAGGGGGACGTGAACAACATCGTCACGATGGGGCCGGTGCCGCGCCGAGGTCTGCTCGAGCGCCTCGCCGGGATCGCCCAGTTTGACGACGAGCTCGGACGGGCGGAGACCAAGCGAACGGACCTCGATGCCAATCTGGATCGGATCCGAACACTTCTCGGCGAAATCAAGAGCCGGCTCGGCTCTCTCGAATCCCAGCGGCTGGAGGCCATCCAGTACCGGCAACTCGAGGAGGAGAAACACCGAACCGAGGCGCGTCTCGCGCGCGCGGGCCACATGATGGCCCAACAGGAGTTTGACACCTGTCAAAAGCAGGTGGAGACGCTCCAGCAGGAGATCCAGAAGCTCGACGCGGAACGATCCCGGCTCGCCCACGAACGGGACGAGCTTGTCGCCCAGATCGACACCGTGGATCGAGAGATCGCGAAGGCGGGCGGAGAGGCGGCCGAGAAGTTCCGGACCGAACTGGGCGAGAAGCGGCTCGCGCTCGCGACCCTCCAGATGAATCTCGACCACCAGAAAGAAGCCCTCCAAACCCTGGAGAGCCGAGTCCAGGAGCTCAACGGACTATCGAGTTCGGACGAGAAGGAGAGCACTCGACTCCGCGCCGAGGAGACCCGGCTCGCCCAGCAGCTTGCCGAAGTCTCCAAGCGGAGTGACGAGATCGGTGCGCACCTCGCCGAAGCGACGGGCGGATCCGAACATTCGCAGGGAAAGCTCGCCGGCGCGAAGAAGCAGGTCCTCGAGCTCCAGCGCCGCCAGACCGAACGCGAAAAGGCGTGGCAGGCGGGGGTCCAGCAACGTGAATCGCTCAAGGCCCAGGTCGAGAGCGCCGAGCGCGCACGCGCCCAGGCCGAAGATAGCCGCCGGGAGCGGGAGGTCGAGGTCCGGGACCTCGAGCTCCGGATCAAGGAAGCGAACCCGGACGGCACCAACAAGGGCGGAGCTACCGGGGATCTCCAGAAGGAGCTCTTCCAGCTCAAGAACAGGGAAAAGAGCCTCACCGCGGAGGCCGAACGTATCGGGCGGGAAGTCACCGAGCTGAACCGGCGCTACATGGCCCTCGAGGCCCGCCTCAAGGCGCGCAGCGAATCCGGAAGCCGCGGCGGCGCGCTCGCCGCGGTGGACTTCCTGCTATCGCAGCGGAATCTCGGCAAGGTCAAGGGGATTCGAGGAACGGTCTCCGAGCTCATCCAGTTCGACAACAAGCACCGCCTTGGGCTCGAGATCGCCGGAGGTTCTCGGTTCCACGCCCTCGTGGTCGAGACCGACGCGGTCGCGGAGGAGTGCATCCGCACCCTGCGCGCGGAGAAGCGAGGACGGGCTACCTTCCTCCCCCTCAACAAGATGCTTCCCGCCCGACCGAAGGGCAAGAGCCTGATCGCCGCCCAATCGTCGGGGGCGGTGGGTTTCGCTATCGATCTAGTCAAGTTCGACGAGTCGCTGCGGCCGGCGATCTCCTACGTGTTTGGCGAGACGGTCGTGATGGACGATCTCGCCCACGCACGCGCGCAGATGGGAGGCGTCCGCCTCGTCACCCTGACGGGCGATCTGATCGAGGCGACGGGGGCGATCTCCGGTGGGTACATCGACGCGGCCGGCAAGAGCGTGGACAGCGCCTCCGAGCTCAAGCAGATCGGCGAGGAGCTCCGAGAGAAGAGCGGAGCCGACGCCGCCGCGCGCACCGAGCTCGGCAAGGTGTCGACCCGGATCCGCGAGGTGAGCGAGGAACTCGCGAAGCGTTCGATCCGTGCCGACGCACATCAGTCTACTCGCCAGATCCTCGATAAGGAGCTCTCCGCGGCTCGCCAACGCCTCCAAGAGATGGTCGGGCAGATCCGCGCCTCTCAGAAGGAGCAGGAACACGCGAGCGAGGAGCTCTCCACCCTCGAGGCGAGCGTAGCGAAGCTCGCGGAGGAGATCGCCGGCCTCAAGGCCGAGATCGCGAAGTCCCAGGAGCAGTATCTCGGACAGCTCCCCGGCGCGCTCTCCGCGCGGGTCCGACAATGGCAGCAGGACGCTCAGGAGACGAGCGACGCCCGCGTGAAGCTGAACGGAGAGCTTCAGTCGATCCGGACGAATCTCACGGCGCTCACCGAGCGCCTAGCGGCCCGGAGGAAGGAGGTCGCGACCGCGCAACAGGAGCTCGCGGCCAAGCGCAAGGAGATCGCCACGAGCGAGCACGCGCTCGTCCAGTCAAAGGCGGCGCTCGACGCGATGAAGGGCGTAGAAGAACAGCAAGGAGCGAACTTCCGCGTGCAGGCCGAGAAGAAGAAGAAGCTCGCGGACGCGAGGCTCACGGTGACCGAGTCGCTCGCGAAGGCCGAGGTGACGGTCACGAGCCGGCAGACGATGCTCCAGCAGGAGGAGGTCCGACTCGCTCAGGCCGAGTCGAAGCTCCGCGAAGTCCAGGAGGCCCTCAAGCAGTTCCCCGAGCCCGAGGCGAACGAGAAGCCCATCCCGGTTGAGGAGCTCAAGCGGACGCTCTCCGCCACCATCGTTCAGTTGGAAGGAATGGGTTCCGTCAACCTGCGCGCGCTCGAGGAGTACGACCAGGAGAAGGCGCGCCTGGACGAGTTTGACTCGGAGGCCCAGCGCCTGTCGAACGAGAAGGGCGAATTGCTCACCCTCGTCCAGCAGATCGAGGAGAAGAAGCGGGAGAAGATCAACGAGGTCGTCGTCCGAGTCAACACCGCGTACGTCGATATCTACCGGGAGCTCACGCGCGGCGGCGAAGGAGAGATCGCGCTCGAGAATCCCAAGGACCCGCTCGCGGGAGGTCTTCTCATCAAGGCCCGTCCGATCGGGAAGAACGTCCAGCGCCTCGAGCAGCTCTCCGGCGGCGAGAAGTCGATCGCGAGCCTGGCGTTCATCTTCGCGCTGCAGCGCTACGATCCAAGCCCGCTCTACGTATTCGACGAGGTCGACATGTCGCTCGACGGGATCAACGCGGAACACGTCGGGCGGATGCTCCAGCGCGATTCGCAGCGCGCCCAGTTCATCGTGATCTCGTTGCGCAAGGTCACCCTCAAGTTCGCCCACCGGCTCTACGGAGTGACGATGCGTGGCGACGGCTGCTCGCGCGTCTACGGCATCACCCTCGAGGACATCCAGGACGTCGACGAACGAGACGCCGCCCATGGCGGTGCGGCCCCCCCGATGGTCGCCCCGGCGGCCCCATGACGATCTCCGAAGGGGCCGCGATCGAGCTCGCGACAGAGGCCGGCCCCGCGTCCCCGGTTCCCCGAGAGGCCGCCGAGAAGGTCCTCGAGTACCTCGTCTTCCACCGGTCGCTGATCGCGGACCGCGCGGACAACTCCCAGATCCTCGAGCGGTACCTCGGCCTGGTCCAGAACCTTCGAGAAGGGGTCCACATCGTCATCTCCGATCCTTTCCACAAGGCGACGGCGATGCTCTTCGAGCTCGTTCTCGACGAGGAGTTCGATCCGTGGGAGATCGATCTCGTCCGATTCGTACGCGCGTATCTCGATCGGGTGCGGTCCGAGGGGGCGATCGATTTCCCCGTCGCGGGTCGGCTTGTGTGCATGGCCTGGAACATCCTCTATCTACAGTCGGAAGCGGTTCTGCGTTCCAGAGATACGCCCCTCGAGATCGACAGCCCTCTGGACGACGGAAGCGTCACCCCCGATCCTTCCGAGGAAGGGTATCTCGGCCTGATGCAGACGCCCGAAGCGGTCGATGTGACGAGCACGGTCCTCCACTCGGACGCGCCGCCTCCGCTCGTGCAGATGGTCCATCATCCCGAGACACGCCCGGTCTCGCTCCTCGAGCTCATCCGAGCGTTCGGAGAGGCCGAGATCGACGCGCGCCGCTCGATCCGGCAGCAGGAACTGCGCGAGCGCCTGAGCGACGAGCAGCGCTCCCCGCCGGAGGTGCTCGTGCATGGGGATATCCCCGAGCGCGACGTGGATGACGCGTGGGTCGCCGCGAAGCGCCACCCCGTCGGCGAACCGTTCCCGTTCCTGAGCTTGTGGCGACCGACGGAGGGCCGGGAGCGCCTGGTCGCCATGTTCCTCGCGGCACTCTACCTCGCGCGCGAGCGATCGGTCGAGTTCAGCCAAGAGCAGATCCTCCGGGCTCCTCTCTCTCTCGTCCGCATGACGGAGGAACGCAAGCCGCTCATCGAGGAGGCATCGTGATGCCGCCCAAGGTGGACGAGCTCGCGCTCCAGGTCGAAGCAATCCTGTTCGCGAGCGGCAAGCCGCTAAGCGTTCACGAGATCTCCGAAGCCCTCGGGATCGACGATTCGCGCTCCGTGCAGGTCGCCCTCAAGACGCTCCAGCAGACGTATGAGAACCGACAGACGGCGCTCGAGCTGCGTCGGGTCGGGGATCGCTACGCGCTGCAGCTGGTCGAGCGGTTCGTGACCACGGTCCAATCCGTCACGCCCGTGGAGATGGCTCCGCGGACGCTCAAGACCCTCACGCTGATTGCCTACCACCAGCCGATCCTGCAGAGCATGCTGGTGCGGATGGTCGGGGACTCCGCCTACGAGGAGGTCCAGCGTCTGCGCGGGATGAGCCTCGTCCATACCGAGGTCAAGGGTTCCACGCTCGAACTCACCACGACACGACGCTTCGCCGAGTACTTCGGGATCGCCTCGACCAAGCCCGAGGAGATTCGCAAGTTCCTGGAGGACAAGCTCGGCGTGAAGCCGGGAGCCGCTGCACCGAACCCGGAAGATCCGTCCCCAACCCCACCGAGCGCGCCGGGGGCCCCGCCCGCGCCGGCCCCAGAGCTGCTCGCGGCGGGAACCGCGGACGAGCGGTCCGTCGCGCCGACCCCGGAAGCTCCGAACTGAGTTTAGACCGCGGACCGCTCGGTCGGTTCCCCTCGAGATCGAGAACGTCGCGCAGGAGCGACGGCATCGAGTGCCCGGGGACCCATCCGAGCGCCCGGAGCCGCGCGACGTCGCCGAAGTGGACCGGCTCGTCCACGGCCCAGAACCGTGCGGGGTCGACCTCAACCTCGTTCGGGCACCGGGCCGAGGACCGAAGGGCATTCCCGATCGACCGGATCGGCGCGGATCTGCCCTCGGCGCGTCGCACGGTCCTCCTCCCGGACCGGCCAGGTACTGGGACCTTGGGAGCCCTGGAACCCAGCACGGGCGAGTCGCGAGAACGCTCACCAGCGCCTCCCGTAGAGATCGGTCGAAGTTGAAGTGGATCGAGGAACGGGTGCGGTCGGACTTCCGCGTACCGCGTCCCGGACGACGCCGACCCTTCCAGCACTCGCGCGTGGCTGGCTCGACTCTGGTTTCCCGGGCCTACCGATGCGAGGTCTCGGCCCCGATCCGGCGGTTGTTCGTCAATCCTTTATCGCTGGGACCGTCTGCGGATTCGCGATGCCGCCTGGGACGCCGAGTGCCGAGCCATGCATTTTTTGCGACATCGGGGCGCACCGGGCCCCGGCCTATCTCGTCTACGAGGACGCGGAGGCGATCGCGTTCCTCGACATCTTCCCCTTCACGCGGGGTCATCTCCTCGTGGTCCCGAGGCATCACGTGCCCCGCCTGACCGATCTGGCCCCGGAGGAGCATGCGCCCTACATCGGAGCCCTGGCCACGGTCTGCCGGCGGGCCGAACGACTTTCGCCGGATTACAACGTGACCCTGAACCAAGGCGCTGCGGCCGGTCAGATCGTCTTCCATCTTCACTTCCACGTCATCCCGCGCTACGGCGAGGCGAATCCATTCAACCCCTCCGCCCGGAAGCGCCTTTCGGAGGAGGAAGCGCGGGCCCTCGTGGCCGAGCTCTCTCCA
>JAKAZU010000046.1 GCA_021826525.1 Thermoplasmata archaeon | reverse complement strand
CGTCGCCGGACCCTCTCCTCGCTCGAGCACGAGCGCGGTCGCGCCGTCAGAGATGGCGGAGCAGTGCAGGAGCCGAAGGGGAAGGGCCACCGGGCGGCTCGCGGCGACCTCCTCCATCGTGACCGCTTTCTGAAAATGCGCGCTCGGGTTGTTGGCCGCCATCGCCCTCGCATGGACGGTGGCGGCGTCGCAGATGGCGGCGGTGAGTTGAAATCGTTCGATGTAGCGCTGGGTCGCGATTGCCGCGAGCGCTGGCATGGTCGCTCCCGACGCGGCCTCGCTCGGATGGAGCGACGACGACAGGTCCTTGGTGTTGTCGGCCGTGGGCCGGTTGGTCATCTTCTCGGCCCCAACGACGAGGGCGCGATCGAACCTCCCGGACTCGAGCGCGAGGACCGCCGCGTGGACCGCCATCCCCCCCGTACCGCTCGAGGAGTCCACGCGAAAGCCCGAGCTCGACTCCAGACCGAGGCGCCCGGCGAGATGGGGGAGAAGAGGTTCGCGACCCTGGACTCCTTGGGCGAACATCGTCCCGACGACGAGGAGGTCGACCGGCTTCCGTCCGATCCCCTCAAGGGCGAGCGCGGAGGCCTCCACGGCGAGATCGACCAGGCCCTCGGGACGCTTCCCGTACCGACCCATGCCAATCGAGGCGACGTGGACGCTCACGGATTCACCAGTCCTGGATGACGTCGGAGATTGCTTCGGGCCTTAAACCTCCCGATGGCGCGAACGCGTCGCGGAGGGAGGGGGGCCGTCGGGCGAACTCGGCCCGATCGACTCGGTGCCGCAATGGCGGCAGCGTCGGTGCGGACCCGGCGTCGGCTCGCGCTCCCCCGAGCTCAGGCGGCCGGCTCGTAGTAGTACTCGCCCGCCGAACGCTGCTCTCGATCGAGGGCCGAGCCTTCCTGGTTGATCCGCGGCCGAAGGGTCTCCGCATCCCGGCGGAAGGTGATGTCGATGTTCCGCAGGAGGCGGTTCATCCCTTCCCGCATCGGAAAGGGGCCCTCGCCCAGACCGGCGGCGCCCGCATCGCGGGAGGAGAAGACCATCAACGCGTCGCAGGCGATGTCAAGGAAGTACACGTCGTGGTCCACCACGAGGGCCGACATCGCTTGGCGTTCGACCTGGCGCCGGATCAGGCGCGCCATGGACATGCGCTCGTCGGCGTCTAGATACGCAGAGGGCTCGTCCAGAAGATAGAGTTGCGCGGGGCGCGCGAGGGCGAGCGCCACGGCCGCCCGCTGGAGTTCTCCGCCCGAGAGATCGGGGAGCGCGACATCGAGCACCTCGTCCAGGTGAAGGCCGGGAACCAGGTCGCGCTCGAAGAGCGCCACGTCGAACGTCGGAT
The DNA here is from genome assembly GCA_021826525.1 of Thermoplasmata archaeon. The sequence continues at coordinate 5,018 of JAKAZU010000046.1, read as the reverse complement.
CGGCCGCGAGGGCCACCATCCGCTCGCGTAGGCTCGCCTGGTGGGTTGCGCGGAGATACTGCGGCTTGTAACTGACGATCAGCGAGGCTGGGGGTGCGCCCCGGGTGGGGAGCTCGACCCCGGCAAGCATGCGGACGAAGGTGGTCTTACCGGTAGCGTTCGGTCCGACGATCCCCACGGTCTCCCCCTTCGCGAGACTCCCGGCGCCGACGGAGAGATGGAACTTCGGGAACTCTTTCTCGAGTGGGGGGAACGACACGATCGCATCGAGGCGGGTCGTGGGCTTGGGCGGGTGCGCGACGAAGCGGATCGGGTCCGTGCGGAAGCGGACGTTCTCCTCCCGCAGGTAGCCCTGAAGGTAGGTGTTGATCGCGGTGCGCATGGGCATCGCGCGCGTGATGACCCCGAAGGCCGAGGACTCCCCGTACAGCAGATGCGCCTGGTCGGCGAGGTAGTCGAGCAGCGCGAGGTCGTGTTCGATCACGAGAACGCTCTTGCGCTCACCGAGGCGGCGCAACGTCCGCGCGATCCGGAGGCGATGGACGATGTCGAGGTACCCCGAGGGCTCGTCGAAGAGGTAGAGATCGGCCTCGGTGGCGAGCGTCCGCGCGATCGCGGCGAGCTGGAGCTCTCCGCCCGAGAGCTCGGAAAGAGGACGTTCGGCCCTCCCGCTCAGCCCGACCGAGTCGAGGGCCGGGGCGGCCTCGCCTCCACCGGCCGCCACATACGCTTCCGCGGACATCGGCTCCCCCGCGATCCGGTCCACGTACTGCGGCTTCACCACCGTGCGCAACTCGCCCCGCGCGATCTTCTGGAAGTGGGCGTGCAAGGTGGTCCCGCGGTAGTGCTCGACGACGGCCTCCCACTCCGGACGCTTCGTGTAGTCTCCGAGATTGGGGATCTCGACACCGGCGAGAATCCGGAGCGCCGTGGACTTCCCGGTTCCGTTCGGACCCAGGAGCCCCGTGATCCCCTGGCTGGGAGGCGCGGGGAGCCGGTAGAGGCGGAACCCGTTGTAGCCGTACCGGTGCACGATCTCCGATTCGTCCGCCTCGGGGGTGTTGAGGATCTTGATCGCGTCGAACGGGCACTTGTGGATGCAGATCCCGCAACCGATGCACAGGGTCTCGGAAATGATCGGCTTGCCGGTCGGCCCCTCGACAATGCACGCCTGTCCCATCCGGTTGACCGGGCAGTACTCCGCGCACTCCCACTGGCACTCCTTGGGGTGACAGCGGTCGTTCAGCAGGATCGCGATCCGGCTCATCGCTCACTCCTCCCGACGATCGTCGACGACCCGGCCGTCGCGCATCGTGATGTGCCGGTGGGAGCGGGCGGCCACGTCCGGATTGTGGGTGACGGTCACGACCGTCGCGCCGGAAGCGGACCCGACCGAGTCGATCAGGGCGAGGACGGTCTCCGTCGCGGCGCTGTCGAGCTCCCCGGTCGGCTCATCCGCGAGCAAGAGGCCCGGACGGTTCGCGAGCGCCCTTGCGATCGCGACGCGCTGTTCCTCTCCGCCGGAGAGCTGATGCGGGAACGAGCCCGCGCGGGGAGCGAGACCCACCTCCTCGAGGAGCTCGTCCGCCCGGCGGGCGCGCTCGGCCCGGTCCACACCGGCGGCGCGCAGGGGCAGTTCGATGTTCTCCCGGGCGGTCATCGTGGGGAGGAGGTAGAAGCGCTGAAAGATGAATCCAATCCCCGTCAGCCGCAAGCGGGCCCGCTCCCGCTCGGAGCGCCCTCCGACGGGCCGTCCGTTCCACCGGACCTCTCCGGCGGTCGGGGTATCGAGCAGGCCGAGCATGTTCATCAGCGTCGTCTTTCCGCACCCGCTCGGGCCCGCGACGCTGACCCGCTCCCCGGGTTCGAGGGTCAAGGAGATGTCTCGGAGAGCATCGACCGGGGTCGTCGAAGGAAGGTAACGCTTCCACACCCGGACGATCTCGATGGTCGGAGCTGGGCTCGGGGAGTTCATCGCAGCGCCTCCACGATGTCCAGGCGCATCGCCGAGCGCGCGGCGAGGCCGCTCGCGAGGCAGGCGAGCGCGAGCACGCCGGCCGCGATCGAGCCGAGCAAGATCGGGTCGTACGTCGCGAGCGATGCGGCCTGCTTCACGGCGCCCGTCCCGTACGCTGCGAGGATCGAGATCACGATCACCCCGAGCGCCGTACCGCCGACGATCCCGGCGGCCGCAAGCGCCTCTCCGCGCGCGAGGATGCCGACCGCTATCCAGCGGGGCGGCAGACCGAGGGCCCGGCGGATCCCGATCGAACGACGCTCCGACTCCACGCGCCGGACGAGGACGATGGCGAGGAAGATGAGCCCGACCGCAAGACCCACGGAGGACAGGGCCAGATAGAACCCGGTCAGGATCGCGTCGGCGTTCTCGAGTTGCTGTGCCTGCTGCAGCTGGGTGGTGACGCCGTAGTACGGGACGAGCGACTGGATCTGAGCCGCGACCGCATTGATCTGGGACGGATCGTTCTCCGCAGCCCCGCTCAGCGCGACCTGGATCGTGTCGGAGGCGTCGAGGAGGGAGGAGGGCGTCGCGCTCGTCCGCGCCCAGCCCGTCAGCACTTGGAGATCGGACAGGGGAACGATCACCGCGAACGCCCCGGTCGGGCCCAGCAGGGACGGCGGGACTCCGAACACCCCGGTGACCCGGAAGGCGGTACCGAGGCTCCGGTTCGCGGAGGGCGACAGCACGATCGACTGGCCGACCCGGATGCCCGACGCGGCCTCGAACGGGGTGGAGATGAGGGCATCGAGGGTCGTCGGCCCCGTGTACGTCCCGTTGGCGTAGTGGATCAGGTCGGTCGGATCGCCGAGCGGCAGCGGAGACGGAAACAGGCCGGCCTCGGATGGGCCGAGGGTCGGAGTGAACTGATCGGGAATGACCCCCTCCGCCAGCACCGCGGTCGGGGTGACGCCTCCGGCGTAGAGGTCGATTGGAACGCTGAGCACCGGGGAGGAGGCTGCGACGCGCGGGATCGCATTGAACTCCGAAACGAGCCCATGGGACAACGAGACCCCGTGCATCCCGGCCGACGACACCGAGATCACGTACCCGGTTTGCTGCAACTGGGCGATCTCGTGCGCCGACACTCCTCCACCCACCGATACGAGGATCACGGGGAGGGCTACCGCGACCGCGATCGCGATCGCGGCCAGCACGATCTGTAGGCGGGAGTGACGGGTTGGGCTCCGCCAGGCGATCGGTCTCATGGCGCACGCAGCTCCTCGGCGATCGGCAGCTGCATGGCCCGGGCGGCCGGCGCGATGCCAGCAATGAGACCGATCGCGACGACGATCGCGACGCCCGTCCCGATCACCCCGAGATTGAAGGAGACGAAGGAGAAGCCGGTCGGTAGGCCATTGACTCGCTGGAGCAGGAGGATGTTGAGCGCGTTGGTGGCGAGGAAGGCGAGCGGCAATCCGATCGCGAGACCGATGAGGGAGAGGAGGACCGATTCCTCCACGACCATCCGCCCGACGGAGGCCCGCGTGTGGCCGATCGCGCGACGCAGCGCGATCTCCCGGGAGCGATCATCGACGCTCATCAGGACGACGGTGGTCGTGAACAGCGCCGCCACCACGAGACCGATCGCGCCGACGATCTCCCCGAAGGTGCGGTAGAGCGAGACCGCGTCCTGGATGGCCCCCAGGATGCTTTGGAGCGTGAAGACGCTCAGCTGGGGGAACGCTCCTGCGATCCGAGCCGCGTCCGCGGACGGATTGGATGCGTCGTGCAGGTGGATGAGGATCAGCGAGGCATAGTCGGTCGACGCGTGCGCGCTGCCGAGCATCGCCTGGAGCTCGGAGAGGTAGAAGAACCCGAGGAACGCCGATGGCAGGAGCCAGAAGGGCCCCGAGATGCCGACGATCCGGAACCCCGTCGCCTGAGCATACCATCCTTGTACCTGCGTGGGACCCGAGGCGGACGACGGGCTCGCCCACACGAGGTCGCCCACCGCTACGTGCATCACCGACGCGAGGCCCTGATCGAGCACGACCTCGCCGGTCACGGGGCCGTTGTAGGTCCCGTTCGCGTAGTGGGGATCTCCGGGGTAGGTGAACCCGGGTCCGGAGTAGAGCGTCGGGACCTCGATCCCGGTGTTGTCGGAGGGAATCCAGCCCACGGATCCCGATCCGGTCAAGGCCCACGCGCTCGGGATTGCGCTGCCGTTTTGAGAGCTGTTCGCGGCGGCCCATAATGACGCATTCCCGAACACGAGATCGCTGAGGAGCCACGGGCTCGCGACCTCGACGTTGGAGTCGGTCGCCGGAATCTCGCTTGAGAGAGGGTGCGCCTGCAGGATCGGGGGGAAGGTGGACGAGGAGAGGCTCGTGTTCGCGCTCGCTGAGAGCAGATCGATGCCGCTCGACGCGGCCAGCTGGGTCGAGCTCGTCTGGATGCCCGAGGAAAGGGCGAGAAGGAGGACGACCAGAGCGGCCGCAAGACCGATGCCGAGCGACGCCAGGGTCGAGCGACCGGGCCTTCGCCGGATCGCATCGAAGGCCGGGTACACGGCTACCTCGAGGCCCGACCTACGACTCCGATGGTCGACGGAGCTCGCCGAACGTCGTCTCGTGCGAGGATTCGACGTTGTACTTGTGGATCGACTCTTCGCTGACGGTCCCTACGCGCACCACGACGTGGTCCGGTATCTCGGGAAACCGGGCGGGGAGGTCGGCGAGCAGATCGCGCATCACGTCCTCGACGAACTTCGGGTTGCGGTGGGCGTTCAGGACGAGCTGGGCCTCGTCTCCGCGCTTGAGGATCGCGTAGGTCGGCGAGGACTGGGCATGCTCGATTGCCTCCAACAGATGCGTGGCATCGACCTCGACCCCCGGTGGGAGCTCGAACAATAGACGCGTGCGGTTGCGCTGGTTGTGGGTGATCATCGGCAGGCCTTTCAGGGAAGGATCCGCCAGCAGCGGGTACTCGGCCGTGAGGCGCTCGCGGCACGTCTCCATCGCGCAGGGGCACGCCGTCATCCCGACGGCCTCGGCACCGA
>JAKAZU010000010.1 GCA_021826525.1 Thermoplasmata archaeon | reverse complement strand
CCGATCCGGAGGCGTACGGGGAGCGTTCGCGTTCCGCGGGGATCCCCCAGCGGACGCGAAGCGCGGCCCGGTCGATCCCGAACGGAGCCAGCAGCGTCTCCACCCCGCGGGCGAGGATCTCGAGATGGGCTCCGACGTCGTAGCGCTCCTCCCCCGTCATCGTCTCGGCGACGCGGGCGCGATCGCGCCAAGAGCGCGAGCTCCGGTCGAGGATGACGTAGCGGACCGATTCCCCCGGAACCCGCGCGAGCCCGAGCGCGGCGAGCTGGTGAAGCGCGCTCGTTTCGTCCCGGAACGAACGGTGAGCCTCGAGCGCGGTCCCGATACGGTGCGTGATGAGTAATTCTTCGAGCGGCCAGGCGCCCTCTCGGAGCCGGGCCGCGAACCGGTCGGCACGGGCGAGCGCCCGCGGCACCCGCGCGCGGACCCCCGGCGCATCCGAGGCTTCCCCCAGCATCTGGAGCGCCTCGGTCTCGAACCGACGCACGAGCACGGTCGTGTCGTGACGTCGCCCGCCGATCCCGCGCAGCTTGAACTCGCCCGAGACATACCGACCGTAGTACCGGTTCGGAACGCCGAAGCCGTGGGTCGTGGCGGGAAGGAAGACGATCCATCGGTACCTTCCTTCGTAGCCGAGCGGGAGCTCGAGGCGCTCGCTCATCCGCTCGGCGAACGCCTCGGGATCGGGCTCCGTCTTTCCCCTCCGGGGTTGGACCCAGAGCGAATCGACGATCCCGTGGAGCGTTCGGTACCCGATCTTCTCCCCAGCGCGGGAGAGTTCGGCCATCACCTCGCGCGCGTAGGCGTTGATCGCTTCGTGGCATTCGATCCGGCCGAACCGCGCGTTGCGGTACCCTTGGTATCCGAACGCCGTTACAAGGATCCACTTGAGCATCTTCACGCGCCGCGCGAGCCGGGCGCGTTCGTTCGCCGGGATCCCGCGGCGGCGCATCGCCGCCTTGTACGCGAGCCGACGACGGACGAGCGGGTGGAGCGTGCGCGGGATCAACCCCACTCGACGGGTGCACGATCGGTACCCGAGCTCCGGAGCGATCCGTGGACTCTCGGGACAGCACCGGCAATCGAGCGTCTCGGCCGAGAGGTTCTTCGTGATCATGATCTGCGGGAACAGACTCACGAAATCGAACTCCTCCACGCGATCGTGCACTCCGACGGGAGGTTGCAGGATCGCGCCCCCGCGGTCGGCGAGAACGAGGTGGGCGCCGGAGCGGAACCGCTCGGGGCGGTTCTTCTTCCACGGCACGCGCACCCCGAGCTGGAGCGCCTGCGCGATCTCCATCGCGGTGAAGCAGGTGCCCGGGGATTGGCGGGTGATCGTCTGCAAGGAGAGGCGGGAGAGCCGGGCCGCGTCGATGAGCCCGTCGAGATCGGTGTCCTCGAACAGGAAGGAGTTCTCCCGGTCGATGTGAAAGCGCCCGGGCAGATTGAACGACGCGGCCTGGTGGACGACCCGGCTGTAGGTCATGTACGATCGGCCTCCGCGCTCCGGGCGGAACGGGACCGGGATCCGGCCAAGAGCGATCTCGGACGCCGAGAGCCCCGCCGCTTCCGCTCGACGGTAGATCCACGGCAGGTCGAGCGCGTCCCCGCCGTCCGTCCGGATCACGTCCGGATCGACCCGGGCGACCTCCGCAGCGAGCGCGCGCAACAGGTCCGGCTCGGGCCCTTCGAGGATCGTCTCCCCGATCCGGACCGAGCGGATGCGAGCCTCGGCCGATGGGATTCGCTGCCGTCGAGGCGTTCCGTCGAACCGGATCTCGAGCGGGACGATCCGCATCGGTGGTGCGTCGTACTCGAGCACCTCGGGCGGTTCGATCGCGACGAGCGGACCGGCTCCTGCGCGCACGGGCGCGAACGGATAGAGATCGTGCGTGAGGTGGTAGAGCTGCGGCGGGGTCAGGTCGACGTCGTACAGCGTGAAGCGGTGGAACTCCCCCATCGCATCGATCGTGCGGGCGAGCCGCCTTCGGAGCGGGTTCCGGGCCGGAACCACCGAGAGCATGCGTCGCCGTTGCTCCTCGAAGAGGGACGGACGTTGGTGGCTGGAGGCGACGGAGTCGACCTCCGGGTGGGACGATAGCTGGCGCTCCAGATCCACGAGATCGCTCCGGGATCCGAGGACGTAGAACGGCGGGCGGAACGGCTCCGAGCGCCGGGAGACCCGGTCCGTCTGTCGATCCTTCGTCCACAGGTCGACCGAGCGTCCGTCCGGGTGCTCGGTGATATCGAGCAGCCAGGCGTCGGCCTCGACGCTCACGATCCGTCGGGATCGGTCGCGGGAGGAGCGATCGGTGGCATCCGTCGCGCCATGTCGAGGAGGACGGAGAGCAGGATCGATTCGAGGAGGTCGGGACTCCCGACGTTCGTCGCCTGAGCGACGTAGCGACGGGCGCCGGTGCGGAGCGTTTCGAATGCGGCCCGCTCTTCCGGGGTCGTGAGCAGGCGGCCGAACGCCTCCCAGCGTTTCATCCGCTCTTCGAGTGCCTGGCGGTACGTCGGCGCGGTGCGTCCCATCGCATCACCTCCCGTTCGTTCGTTTCGGAGAACTCGTCGAGTCCGCGCTGGCCCGAGGGACGTTGCACGAGCTCGAACCGGGCGTCGTCCCGTAGCGCGCGCAATGTGAGTCCGTTCGGCCGGTGCTGGATCAAGAGGTAGTCGTAGAGCCGGGGACCTTCCTCGACGAGGCCCGGGAACCGATCGAGACCGCCTTCCATCGTCAAGAGGAGCGGGGTCGGTACCTTGCGAAGCAGCGTCGAGAGGCTGCGAGCCATGTGGGAGACGAGCGCCGCGCGTTCGTCGGCAGGGACCTCGGGATCATCGAGCGGGCCCGAGACAAGACCGTGTCCGACCAACAGGGTCGGGAGACGGTGGCGCGCTTCCGCCGACCACCCGTCCACGAGCGCGACCGTTTGGTGGGCCGTGAACGAGCGCGCGATGCGAATCCGTTCGAGCGTGGAGGTGGCGTCCATCCCCAGGCTGCGGCCCAACTCTCCGATCCGGAACGGATGGAACCGGTTCGATCCTTCGATCAGCGAGATCCGACCGCGCACGACGGCGCTGCCGGCGTACAGGAGTTCGAGCATCGGCTCGATTGCCGAGGGCGGACCGACCCACACGGTCGCTTCCCCCGGGGAGAATCGCTGGGCGAGCCAAGGGAAGAGGTTCGGAGTGGGGGGGAGCGTCATCGCGCGGCGATGCGGGCGTCGGGTCGGCCGCGAGAGGTGACGTTGGATCCGTTCGGTGTGGGGGAACGGTCGCGGTGGGTTCGGTGGGGAGAAGGGACCGGGCTCGATCGGTTCCGGGAACACCATCTCGGGAGCGGTCCCGAGGGACACGGTCGCCATAACAAATGGTTCGACGGGCGGAGCGGGTCTAAAGCGGCCGGAGGGGAGCGGTTGAAACGGTCCGGCTGGGGAGCGTTTCGCACGCCGATTTCTTCCCGGACGAGCTCAGACGTCGAGCCGGGAGGCCCCGGGGGGCGGTGGTAGCCCGAGGTGCTCGGCGAGCGTCTGGCAGTTCGCGGCGGCGTCGCCGCGGAAGTGGTTGTTGAAGAACCCGTAGATCGTGTCGGTCTTCTCGGCGAGCGCGCGCACCCGGGGCACCCAGGCATCGATCTCCTCCGCGGAGTACGTGTAGTCGTACCAGAGCTTCGCGCCGCGTCCGTGCCATCGGACGTAGGAGAACGGGGCGGTCACCTCGAGCCGAACCGGTAGGTGGGGTTCGTCGACGATCACGTAGGCGAACCCGAACTCCCGCAGCAGCTCGAACGATTCCGGGGCGAGCCAGGACGGCTCGCGGAACTCTACGGCCACGGGCAGATCGCGCGGCAGGCTCTCGTAGAACGTGCGGACGATCCCCGGATCGAAGGCGAGCGAGGGCGGAAGTTGCAGGAGCGCCGCTGCGAACTTCCCTGCGTCGCGGATCGGTTTGAGCACCGCCAGGAACCGATGCAGCTCTTCTTCGGTGCCCACGAGACGCTGCTCGTGGGTGATCGTCTGCGGAAACTTCGCCGCGAAACGGAACTTTGACGGCGTACGTCGCACCCAGGACGCGGCCACTCCGGGTGGAGGGAGGCGGTAGAACGTCGAGTTCACTTCGACAACGGGGAAGAGGCGGGCGTAGTAGGCGAGCCGGTCCGGAATGCGGTGCTGGGGATAGACCCGGCCGACCCACTCCGGGTAGTCCCAGCCGCTCGTGCCGAGGACGATTGCTCCCATCGCGCCTCCGTGCCCCGTACGAGGCGACGCGGCCCGTTAAGGCCGCGCTCCCTTCGCCGAATCGCGCGCGCCGGTGGGTATCGCCCTCCCGGAGCTAGGTGAACAGGTCTTCGAGGGGATTCTCCATCTCCTTGACCTCGCGAATCTGGACGCCCTTCGCCATGAGCTCCGCGATGAGCTTCGGCACCTCCTCCGGACCGGCGAGCTCCTGGAGGTAGTAATCGCCCTTCTTCGAGGAGGACGCGAGGACGCCCTCGGCCCCTTCCGCGCGGACCCCAATGATGTATTTCGCCGGCCGAAGCTCGCTCAGTGGGCCGAAGTAGCCAATCTTTCCGGCTCGAAGGGCGAGGACGTACTTCCCGATCTCCTTCGCCTCGAACAGATTGTGGGAGGAGTAGAGCACGAGGTCGTCCTTGCTCAGTCCGAGCACGAGGTCCCGGACCTCGCGGGCGAGCTTCGGATCGAGGTTGGCCGTTGGTTCGTCGAGCAGGTAGATGTTCCGTTCCTGGAGGAAGACGCGGGCGATAGAGACCCGTTTCTTCTGCCCTTGGCTCAGCTCCGAGAAGAAGCTCGTCCGCAACTCCTGGATCCCGAGCTTGCCGATGACCGCCTCGATGTCCTCCGCCGTCGCCCCTTCGACCGTCGCATAGAACCTCAGCGCGTCCTCCACCCGAAGGGCGTCCGGTATGCCGTCGATGTGGGAAAGGTACTGGAGCCGGGTCCGCGCTTCGTGCCGATTGATGTCCACCCCATCGATCTCCACGGAACCAGAGTACGGGTTGAGGATCCCGGCGATGGTCCGGAACAAGGTGGTCTTGCCGGCTCCGTTCGGTCCGAGCACCACGTAGACGGCGGGTTCCTCGATGGTGAAGGAGATCTCCTCGAGGATCCGTTTGCCGTGGTAGCCGGAGCTGACCCCTCGCAGCTCGATTCGATGCCCGCCGTTCGGGGCGTTCCGTGCGAGGGCCAAGGGAGGAGTGCTCGGCATCAGAATCCTACGTTCAGAGCGGGGAGACGAACCGCTCCCGGCCCATGAGCCGACCGGAGAGCCCCAGAAGGATCACGACCCCCACGATGATCACGGCGGCGGCGCCCACCGTGACATAGTAGAACTGGGAGGAAGGACCCGTCTCGGCGACGATCAGGACCAGGAGCGTAGGAGCGATCCCGATCATCGGCGCGATGCCGACGGGGCTGTTGATTCCCGTCCGGGGAGACGAGAGGGACGACCAGATCATGCCCACGGTCGCCGTGAAGAGCGCCCCCGCGAAGCTCATCGGGATCGTGTAGAGGCCGATGGACTTCCACAGATCCGGAGTTAGGAGTATACCCTCTGTCGCCGCAAGCCCCAACCCGACCATGAGCGCGAACCCGAGGATGAGGCCCGTGAGAGCGGCGGCGGAGAGCAAGCCGTTGATGAAGAGCGTCCGAGGGCGGATGCCGTAGGCGATGAGATACTCGAATACCCCCTTCGTTCGATCGCTGGTGAACGTCATCAGCCCCCCGATCGAGCCGAGGACGGCGAAGAGCGGGACCTCCAAGGGGAAGGTCTGTACGAACGCGGTCGAGGAGTGCGCCCCGAACACGAGAATCAAGGTGAGCAGGAGAGAGACACCGGTTCCGATAGCGAGGTACAGGCGCCCAATGACGAGCGTTCGGCGGATGGTGGTCCCGGTGAGGGAAGGGATGCCCGAATCCACGCGAGCCGCGGAGCCCTCCGGCATCGTTCACGGCCGGAGGTCGTACGGACTTAAGTCCGTTCAGCCCGGCTCGAGGGCCATCCCGGGCGTCGGAACCTCGACCGGTACCTGCCGAGCAGGCCAAACCGTAAATACGCACTCCTAGTGGTTTCGACTCGAGGCCGCCGGAATGGTTCAGGTCGAGATCCAGCTCGAGAAGTGTACGGGGTGCGCGCACTGCCGGGATGTCTGCCCGGTCAACGTCTTCGAGCTCAGACCGCGGGACCAGTTCCCCGACGTGGTCGATGACGCCGCGATCGGGGCCAAGTTCCAGTACCGGGGCGAAAAATCGGTCGCCGTAAACGGTCCGGAGTGCATCGTCTGCGAAGCGTGCCTGTTCGAGTGCGAGGGCGAGTGCATCATCATCACCGACGACGAGGGCCACGTACACAATTCGACCTACAAGTGAGCCGCCCCGGCTCGTGTTCGCATCGGCGTTCGAGCCCTCCTTCCGGACCCTTCGGCTCACCGGCCGGAGCAGGCGTTAAATAGGCTCTTCCCAGAACGAGGCGCTGTGCCCGAAACGACGAAGGAAAGCGCGCGCACCGTCGTCTTGGGCGAGCGGGAGCTCGCCATCGGATTCCGCCTGGTCGGCCTCAAAGACGTGATCGAGGTCACCGAAGCGACCGCCGCAAAGGAGTTCCAGCATGTGATGGGGAGCGGAGAGTTCGGGCTCGTCATCGCGAGCCAGTCGATCCGCCTCCAGCTCACGGAAGCCCAGCGCGCCCACGCCGATGCCTCGCTCCGCCCACTCGTTGTCTTCGTGCCGACGCCCAGCGGAGCGTACGATGTCGAGGGGATCGACGCGCTCGCGAAGCGCGTCCTGGGCGTTTCACTTTCCGTTCCAACGTAGCGAAGGTTGGGAGGCATCGATGGGAGTCGTAGCACGTGTATCCGGACCGGTCGTCATCGCCGAAGAGCTCGCGGGCGCGAAGATGTTCGATGTCGTCCGTGTCGGAACGCTCGGTCTGGTGGGGGAGATCATCCGCCTGGTCGGCGGTACCGCTACGGTCCAGGTCTACGAGGATACGACCGGAGTACGGCCGGGCGATCCCGTCGAGAACACGGGCCAAGCGCTCTCGGTGGAGCTCGGCCCCGGCCTATTGCAGTCCATCTACGATGGAGTTCAACGCCCGCTCGAGGTGCTCCAGAAGAACCTCGGGGATTTCATCACGCGCGGATTCGTCGCGCCTCCGCTCGACGAGACCAAGAAGTGGGCCTTCACGGCGATTGCGAAGGTCGGGACCGAGGTGGGCCCGGGCGAGGTGCTGGGCACCGTCCAGGAGACCCCGCTCATCCTGCACAAGATCATGGTCCCTCCCGGCGGGAAGGGCAAGATCGTCTCGCTCGCGAGCGGGAGCTACACGATCCGGGAGAAGATCGGAGAGCTCGAGACCACGGGCGGCCGCCAGCCTCTCGGCCTCACCCAGCGCTGGGTCGTGCGGGTTCCGCGGCCCGTCGCACGTAAGCTCCCGCCCTCGATCCCGCTCGTGACGGGTCAGCGGGTCGTCGATACGTTCTTCCCCGTGGCGAAGGGAGGTAGCGCCTGCGTTCCCGGCCCGTTCGGTTCGGGTAAGACGGTCATCCAGCAACAACTCGCCCGATGGGCGGACTCGGACATCGTCGTCTATGTCGGATGCGGGGAGCGCGGCAACGAGATGACGGAGGTGCTCGCCACCTTCCCGAACCTCATCGACCCGAAATCAAAACGCCCGCTCATGGAGCGGACGATCCTCATCGCCAACACCTCTAACATGCCCGTCGCGGCCCGCGAAGCGAGCGTGTACACGGGGATCACCATCGCCGAGTACTACCGGGACATGGGCTACGATGTCGCGCTCATGGCCGACTCGACCAGCCGGTGGGCGGAGGCCATGCGTGAGATCTCCGGCCGCCTCGAAGAGATGCCGGGTGAGGAGGGTTATCCGGCGTACCTCGGTCGACGCATCGCCGAGTTCTACGAGCGCGCGGGCCGAGTCGTCACGCTCTCTCGAGAGAATCGAACCGGCTCGGTCACCGTCGTCGGAGCCGTGTCGCCTCCCGGAGGGGACTTCTCCGAGCCGGTCAGTCAAAACACGTTGCGCGTCACGCGAGTGTTCTGGGCGCTCGACGCCTCTCTCGCGTCGCGCCGGCACTTCCCGTCGATCAACTGGCTGCAGAGCTACTCGCTCTACGTCGGTGACCTGGAGCCGTGGTACCAGGCCAACCTCTCCCCGGAGTTCGCCGGACTGCGTCAGCGCGCCCTCGCCCTGCTCCAGAAGGAGTCCGAACTCCAGGAGATCGTGCAGCTGGTCGGAGTCGACGCGCTGCCCGAGCGGGAGAAAGGCATCCTCGATATCGCGCGGATGCTGCGCGAGGATTACCTGCAGCAGAGCGCCTTCGACGACGTCGACACGTACACCTCCATCAACAAGCAGTATCGCATGCTCCGCGCGATCCTCGGCTTCGCGGACCGCGAGCAGGACGCGATCACCCGCGGGGTCACGGTCGCCCAGCTCCAGGGCCTGCCGCTGAGGACCAAGCTCTCCCGGATGAAGTGGATCCCTGAGGCGGAGGCCGCAACCCAGTTCGAGGCGCTCGACACGGAGATGACCGAGACGGTCCAGGGCCTGGTCGCGAGCGCGGGAGGGGCCTAGATGGCGCAAGGAAAGGCCGCACCGGGGAGCGGAGTTCCGATCGAATACCGCACGGTCGAACGGGTCGCGGGACCCTTGCTCTTCCTGCGCGATGTCGCCAACGCCGCCTACGGAGAGATCGTCGAGATCCAGCTCCCCGACGGGGAGCGCCGTCAGGGCCAGGTGCTCGACTCGCGCAAGGGGCTCGCCATCGTCCAGGTGTTCGGGCCCACGATGGGCATGAACATCGAGGCGACGAGCGTCAAGTTCACGGGCGAGGTCGCCCGACTCGCCGTATCGGACGAGATGCTCGGCCGGGTCTTCAACGGCCTCGGAGAGCCGCGCGACGGGGGCCCGAAGATCGTCAGCGAAACCCGGCTCGAGATCGTCGGGAATGCGATGAACCCGTACTCGCGGGAGGAGCCGAGCGAGTTCATCCAGACGGGGATCTCGAGCATCGACGTCAACAACACCCTGGTGCGCGGGCAGAAGCTCCCGATCTTCTCCGGAGCCGGTCTCCCGCACAACCAGATCGCGGCCCAGATCGTGCGCCAGGCGAAACTGCGGAGCTCCGACGAGAGCTTCGCCATCGTCTTCGCTGCGATGGGGATCACGAGCGAGGAAGCGAACTACTTCCTGCGCGAGTTCGAATCGACCGGCGCGCTCGAGCGGGCCGTCGTGTTCCTGAACCTTTCGAGCGATCCGTCCATGGAGCGCGTCGTCACTCCGCGCATGGCGCTCACCACCGCCGAGTTCCTCGCCTACGAGCGCGACATGCACATCTTGGTCGTTCTCACCGACATGACGAACTACTGTGAAGCGCTTCGTGAGATCGCGAGCGCGCGAGAAGAGGTGCCGGGCCGTCGGGGATACCCGGGGTACATGTACACCGACCTCGCGACGATCTACGAGCGCGCCGGCAAGATCAAGGGCCGCAAGGGCTCGATCACCCAGCTCCCGATCCTGACGATGCCCGCGGACGATGTGACGCACCCGATCCCCGATCTCACAGGCTACATCACGGAAGGTCAGATCTACGTCAGTCGGGAACTCCAACGCCGCGGCGTCTACCCCCCGATCGATGTGCTGCCGTCGCTCTCCCGTCTCATGAACCAAGGGATCGGGAAGGAGCGCACCCGCGAGGACCACCGTGGGGTCGCCGACCAACTGTTCGCGGCCTACGCGACCGGGAAGGACCAACGCGCACTCTCGGCGATCGTCGGAGAGGAAGCGCTCAGTACCGTGGACCGGATCTACCTCAAGATCGCCGACCAGTTCGAGTCGGAGTTCGTCAACCAACGCCCCGACGAGGACCGGACGATCGACCAGAGCCTCGATCTCGGCTGGAAGATCCTCGGAGAGCTCCCCGATTCGGAACTGAAGCGCATCAAGCCGGAGTTCATCCAGAAGTACCGTCCGAAGAAGGCGACGTAGGGTCGCCCGAGGTGGGAAGATGGTGCTCGAGAACGTCCGACCGACACGGCTCGTCCTCTTGCAGACGCGCCGTCGGATCCTCCTCGCGAAGAAGGGTCTCAATCTGCTCAAGTTGAAGCGTTCGGCCCTGATCGCGGAGTTCTTCAACCTCTCCCGCGAGGCGATGAAGCTCCGCGGCGATCTGCAGCAGCGGATCGCCCGCGGCTACGAATCGATCCGCATGGCGGAGATGAGCGAGGGGCCGACGCGCCTCGAAAACATCTCCATGCTCCTTCCGGACCTCACCCCGGTCGAGGTCTCCACGCGCAACGTCATGGGCGTGCGCACGCCGAAGGTCGATCGCGGCGAGTACGTCCCCGTCACCGCGGCGACGATCCTCGACCTCCCGACCTCCGTGCACGAGTCGATCCGCCACTTCCAGGGCATCTACCAGGTCGTGCTCGACATCGCCGAGAAGGAGAACGCGCTCCGGCGTCTCCTGCTCGAGATCGAGAAGACCAAGCGCCGGGCGAGCGCGATCGAGAACGTGCTGATCCCGCGGCTCGAGGCGACCGTGCGCTACATCAAGTTCCGCTTCGACGAGCTCGAACGCGACTCGTTCAGCATGCTCAAGGCCGTCAAGCGCAAGATGGAACGGGAGGAAGCGAGTGTCGTCGTCGCCAGCGCCTGATGCCACGACGGTCGCGCTGCGGCGCTTCCACGGCTGGTGGCTCGCCTCCGCCGCGATCAAGATCGGCGCGCTCGCGCTCTTTCTCTACCTGCTCGTGAAGATCACTGGAGGAAGCTAGAACTCATGCACGCGAACCTCGATGGAACGATGGGCTCTCTCGACGACTTGAAACGGGTCAAGGAGGCCGAGCTCGAGTGGGAAGCTAAGGTCCGCGCGGCCGCCACCGCTCGCAAGGCCGTGCTCGACCGGTTGAACGCCGAAACCGATGCGATCGTGAAGGCCGAGCGCGCCTCCGCCGAGGAGAGCCGCGAGCTCGCCCTGAAGCAAGCCGGCGACATCGCCGACCGCGAGGCGGCGCGGATCGCGGCGGACGGGGAGCGGGCTGCCGCGGCCGCCCGCGTGGGTACGGGCAAGGGACCGGCCGAGCGCTCCGAGGAGATCCTGAACGCGGTGCTCGGCTCGTTCCGCGGAAAGTAGCGCCGGTTCGCATTCGGAGCGGGAGGTTCGATGGGGATTCTTCGGCCGGTCAAGATGCAGAAGATCGGCATTGTCGGTCTGAAGGAGGACCGCGAGGCCGTCCTCACTACGCTCCACGACCTCGGGGTCACCCAAGTCGAGACCGTCAGCACCGATACCCTACGGTACCTCGACCCGGAACGCGGCAATGAGCTCCAACGGGTCGTGGGGGACGAGGCGCTTCGCTTCCGGGGACTCAAGAGCGCGCTTCCTCCCGTCCCCGTGGGGGCGGTCCAGACCTTCCAAGACCTCGACGCCACGCTCGCCGCCGCGAAGAGCGTGCCCACGGCCGAGGTCGATGACATCGTCGGCGCGCTCCAGCGTGAGGACGACCAGATCCAGAGCGAGACCCGCTCGATCGGGGAAACCCTCGATCTCCTCGGAAAGCTCTCCTTCTACCACGCTCCGCTCTCCTACCTCGACCCGAAGAGCTACCTCATCTTCCTGGGGGAGACCGACCCCGAGACGTACGACACGCTGCGGGCGGCGGTCCCGCCCGAGGCCGAGGCGATGTTCTTCGCCGGGGACATCCCGGGCCGGTTCCTCCTGCTCGCTCCACGCGATCAGGCCGAGATCGTCTCGCGCGTCGCCACGACGAGCGCGGTCAAGCTCTCCCCGATCCCCCACCTCCAGGGCACGGTCGTCGAAGAGCGTACCCGCCTCGAAGCGCGACGTGCCGCGATCGACGAGCGCCGGGCGCAGATCCACGCGCGGCTGACCGTCCTCTCGACGCAGTGGTACCCGACGATCGCCGGCCTCGAGGAAGCACTCTCCATCCAGAACCGGCTCTTCGAGGTCTACACCAAGCTCGGCGCGGGCCGCGTCACCTTCGCCATCGAGGGCTGGACCCCCCAGCGCGACCTGCGGCGCCTCGAGGCGGCCGTGGACCTCGCGAGCCGTCAGCGCGCGCATTTCTACCTCGTTCCCACTAAGGAGGAGGCGCCGACCCTCTTGGACAACCCGCCGGGGATCCGACGCTACGAGTTCTTCATCCGGTTCTACTCGCTCCCGCAGGCCGACGAGTGGGACCCGACGCTCGTCTTCGCCATCGTCTTCCCGATCTTCTTCGGCTTCATGCTCGGTGACTTTGGGTACGGGCTCGTCATCCTCGGGGTCTCGATCTGGATGATCCGGGGGTTCCCCGGCGCCCAGCACCTACCGAAGAAGGGCCGCAACTTCGTCAAGATGATCATGGGCCCGAAAGGGATGCAACAGCTCGGCTACGCGCTCCTCCCGGGATGCGCCATCGCGATCGCGCTTGGCCTCGTGCTCGACGAGTTCTTCGGGTTCACGCCGCTGCACACGTATTTCGGCTACGTCGCACCGATCCAGCCCGGCGTGAACGTGGGCCTCTTGCTCCTCGTCGCGGGGTTCATCGGGCTCGGGATGGTGACGCTCGGCTTCCTCTTCGGCGCCTTGAAGGAGTACTTCCACCGCCGCATCCGCGGGACCATCGCGAAGGTCGGCGGGATCGTGTTCGCGTGGGGGATCGCCTTCCTCGGGCTCTCGGTGATCTACAAGACCGACACGTTCTCCCACCCGCTCTTCATCCTCTACCTCTCGGCCGTCATCGGCGGTCTCGTCCTCATGGTGGCGGGCGAGGGGATCCAGACGGGCGTCATGGGGCTCATCGAGGTGGTGAGCCACATCCTCTCCTACACTCGTCTCGTGGGCATCTTGCTCGCGAGCGTCATCCTCGCGAGCGTCATCAATTTCATCAGCTTCCACCTCATCCACCACGGCAGCTTCCTCATCGTCGTCGGGCTGCTCGTCCTCCTCATCGGCCAGTCGTTCAACGTGATCCTCGGGGTCTTCGAGCCCGGGATCCAGGGCGCGCGTCTGATCTTCGTGGAGTACTTCTCCAAGTTCTACACGGGCAACGGCCGACCGTTCCGCCCGTTCGGCGGGAAGCGGACGCACACCACGTCGGCGCTTCCGGAAGCCACGGCCGCGAGCGCGGTCGGGACCTCGCCGGTCGGCGGGCCGTTCATCTCATCGTCCGAGGCGCCTCCCGTCCCCGCGTAGGGCGGGGTGCCCCCTCGCCTTAGAGGCGCGGGGAGACGAGCAGCGGTTGGATCCGTTCCACCGCCACCCCGTAGATCTTCCCGAAGGAGATTCGACGCAGGTCCGACCGTTCGAGCTCGGAGAGCAGTAGGTAGGTGAAGATGCCTGCGAGCGATAGGGGGTACGTCCGCATCCGCTTCGCCTCCGCGACTGCGCGCTCGCGTTGGAGCACCGCCTCGAAGCCCGTCAGGCTCGCGTGATCGGTATACTCGGGCAACCCCTCGACGAGGGTGGGGAAGCGGGCGGTGAGCCGCTCGACAAGCTCGGGGACGTTGCGGGCCCCGTACGGGTCGGCGGTCGCGGAGGAGGCCATCGTGCCCCCGTCGATGAACCGGGTCATGACCGGGTCGAGCGAGAGTCCGACATCCTTGCCCTTCAGCAGGAGGAGCGCGTTGCGCACGTCGATCTCGCTCTGGAGGAACTGGCGCACGACCCACTCGTCGCCTTGGAAGAACTTCGCCGCCTCGAGGACGTCGTGGTAGTACTGGACCGTGAGCGCATGCAGGAGCGG
The DNA here is from genome assembly GCA_021826525.1 of Thermoplasmata archaeon. The sequence goes on along the minus strand of JAKAZU010000010.1, from coordinate 15,912 downwards.
GAAGATGTCGTGGCTGCGTGAGTACTCCTCCACGAGCGGGAGCAGCGCGGCCCCGTAACCGAACTTCACGAGCTGGTTCGCGATCGCCTCCACGCTCGGCTGGGCGAGCAGGTTGCGGAAGTCGTCCAGGGTGAGCTTACCCGCGATGAGGCCGGCGGGCGTGTCCCGGCTCGAGACGAGCTCCTGCTCGGTGTCGCCGATGGATCGGCCCTTCGCCTTGGAGGCAAGGATGAGGCTGATGTTCTCGATGTCCCAGCGTCGCAGGTACGCCCCCACCACGGGTCGGCCGGAGAACGGCGTAGCTTCGAAGGCGTGCCGATTGCGCCGAACGAACGTACGGTTCACCGCGATCTCCATCAGCGCGATACCCTGGTGGGTCGCCCGGACCTGATTGAGATCGAAGGAGTACGCCGTGCCGTCGAGCATCTTGACGATCTCGCCGACGTCCTTCGCGGCGAGCATGCGGGCGAAGAGGTCCTTCGGCAGGAAGGCCGTGAAGTCCGCCCGCAGGCGGCCGTGGGAGCTCGCGTAGGGGTTGGCGCCCATCGTCCGTCCTACGCCAGGAGTTCCCGAACCCGGTCCTCGCGCAGCCGCAGCAGCTCGTCGAAGGAGAAGTTGAGGCGGCGGCTCCCGTCGGGGGTCTCCGCGATCAGCCCTCCGAGCATCGTACGGGGAGTCGGATCGAACGACCCGCCGGCGATCGAGCGGATGCGTTCCGCGTCCTCCGCGCGACCGGAGATGCGCACGGAGGCGCCGAGTTCCTGGCGGGCGGCGGCGACCATTCGCTCGAGGACCTTCGGGTACTCGGAGGACTTCGTGTACTCGTGCAGAAGCTCCCGCGTCTCTCCGATCGCGTCCGTAAGGCGAGCCTCGCGAGCCTCGTAGAGGCCCTGGCGGGCCCTCAGTTTCGCCGCCGCGAGGCGCTGGGCACGCTCCCGGCTCGTCTCGATCTGGGTCGTTCGCGCCGCTTCGGAGCGGATCGCTTCCAGACGTTGGTCTCGCTCGTTCGCGATACGCGCGGACTCGGTCTTCGCCTGCGCATCGGCCGTCGTGATCTCGAGTTCCGCGCGAGCGCGGATCTCTCCCACGAGGCGTTCGAGGCTCATGGCCGCGGCGCCCTTAGAGGATCCCGAGCAGCAGGATGATCCCCAGCACGAATCCGATGATCCACAGCGTTTCGGGAATCACGAAGAAGAACAGGACCTGCCCGAACTTCTCCGGCTTTTCGGCGATGATGCCCATACCGGCCGCGCCGATCCCGGACTGGGCCATGCCCGTTCCGATCAATCCACCTGCGATCGCGATCCCAGCCGCCAGTGTGGCATACGCATCCACCGCCATTCGACTCGACCCCGCGCACCACTCCGGGCCGGATATATAAGGCGAGCCGCCACCGGATCGATTCCCCGCCGGTGGTGGAGCGAAATCCGGGGGCCGGAACGGGGCCCCGGGACCCCTAGGCCGGGGCGTTCGCGATCCGCGTCCGGCGAGTGAGTTCGATCGCCCCGGCCCACGCGACGAACCCCGCGAGGTACGCCGCGAAGCAGACCACGCAGAGCGCATTGATCAGGGCGAGTTCGACGTAGAGGAAGTAGAGCGCGAGCCCGATCCCCGCGGTGGTGAGGGCGAGAAGCCCGTAGGCCCCGAGATTGTCGTCCGGTCGGCTCTCGGCCAGGGCGTTCACGATCATGATGCCGATGAATCCCCCGATCCCCCAGGCATAGTCGGGGATCCAAAGGAAGGTCGTCTTCCCGCTTGAGTCGACGGCCGAGCAGGAGAAGAAGGCGCTGTACGAGCAGACCGAGCGGAGCGCGGTGTCGAGGAATTCCGCGGCCGCGAAGATCGAAATGACCATCCCAATCCCGGCGGCGAGGTAGACGACCGTGCGGACGGTACGGGTCTGCATCCTGACCCTACGTAATCTGGTTCACGTCCGCTTGGACGGCGGAGGTCGTCGCGGCGGACCATCCGTATTGGGTCGATAACTGTGAGACGGGGGTCCCTAGCACGTGCGCGATGAACGCCATGATCCAGTACGCCTGGAAGCTCACCTGGTTCCAAGCCGGACCGCTCTCGTTCGCGACCTGCTGCTTCACCTGGTTGGCGCCGGTCCCGCTCGTGCTCGCGTAATTGTAAGCGGCGAGGTTTCCGGGTGGGTTGATCTGACCGGCGTGGACGATCTGTCCGTTGATCACCATGAACGGGATGCCGCCGCCGGAATACGCGCTCACGTACGCCTGCTGGTAGCAGTTGGCCGTCCCGGGGAAGTTACCTTGCACGCCCGAGGTATCCTCCGATACCTTCCAGCTGATCGAGGAGGAAGCGACGGCCGCGTTGGCGAGGATGATCTCCGGCGTGCCCGGGGCGGTATCCGTGAGGCTCGAGAACCCCGTCTGAACGTTCGTCACGGACGTGGAGTACGACGTGAGCGCCTTCCATATCGACCAACTCGCCGCGGAACAGTACGGACACCAGGTCGCGGCGTAGAAGTACACGATCGGTTTGCCGCCGTCCTGCCACGGCGCCATGCCTCCGGATTGCCAGGCAGGGACGCCTTGGGAGGGCTGTCCGCTCGCGGATTGGGTCGTCAGGGAGGAGGACGGTGGCAGGTACGGGCACCCGTAGATCAGCGAGCCCGCGAGGCCAATCACCCCGGCGATCGCGATCCCTCCGACCACCCCCCAGATGAGGGTTCCGCGGAAGACCTTCGTCCAGCGCTTGTTGGAGCGTAGAAGCCCGACGGCGAGCAGGATCACCGCGATGGCAAGGGCGAGGGCGAGCCAGGGGATCGCCGATACCAGGAGTCCTACCGGAGAGGGGGCCACATAGGCGATGAGGAACCAGATTCCGAAGATCGGGGTCAGCAGGTACCCGGCTCGGGCGATGGACCATTTGCGCTCCAGGCTGGGGTCGGTCCTCTTCGTAGGAGCCGCGGGGGCCTCTCGCCCCGCTCGGGACTGGCGCCGGTAGTACAGTCGACGAAGCGCGGGTCCCGCCTGTTGGACCGAGCTATCGGGGTGGAAGGAGACCTTGGGATCGGCGGCGATCCGATTCCAGTCCCACCCTTTTTGCTTGAGTTCCTCGACCCGGTCCCAGTCGACCACGTCTGCGGGAGACGAGCAGTGTATTTCCACCTTTACGTCGGCCGGCGCCTACCCTCTCTCGCCGTCCGATGGCCCTTTGACTCCTTTGTGGGTAGGTCTCCCGATGCGCTTGACCTTCCTTGGCACCGCCGGCTCCTGGCCCACCAAAGAGCGATCGGCGAGCGCGATCGCGCTCGACACGGAGCGCGAGCTCGTCCTGTTCGATTGCGGGGAGGGAACCCAGCGTCAGTTCTTCCAATCCACGGCATCGTTCATGCGGGTGCGCCGCATCTTCATCACTCACTTCCATGGGGACCACTTCCTCGGCCTCCCCGGCCTCGTTCAGAGCATGAATCTGAACAACCGGACCGAGCCCCTCGACATCTATGGCCCTCCGGACGCGAAGGAGATGGTCGAGCGGGCGCTGCACCTCGGCTACTACACCCAGCGATTCCCGATCCAGATCCACCCGCTCGCCCCCGACCAGACGGTAGAGCTGGACGGATACCGCATCCGAACCGCGCACGCCGAGCACCCGGTGCCGACGATCGCCTATCGGCTCGAGGAAGGCCCCAAACGCGGACGGTTCGACGCAGAACGGGCCCGGGCGATGGGGATCAAGGGAAAGGACTTCGCCCGGTTGGAATTGGGCGAACCGGTCCACGTGGGAGACCGGATCGTCCACGCCGCCGACCTCCAGGGGCCGCCACGGCCGGGCCGCTCGATCGTTTACTCAGGGGATACGAGTCCCTGCGAGGACATCCGACGCCTCGCCCACCGCGCGACCCTTCTGATCCACGAGGCCACGACCTCCTCCGACATCGAGGCCGAGGCGAACAAGTGGGGACACTCCTCCGCCCGCCAAGCTGCCCAACTCGCCAGCGACGCACAGGTCGAGACCCTGTTCCTTACCCACTTCTCCTCCCGATACAAGGAGGTCGAACCTCTCGAGACCGAGGCCCGGGTCCTCTTCCCTCCGTCCCAAGCGGCGCGCGATCTCCTCGATCACTTGATCCGGCAGCCATGATCCGCGCCGATCTCCTCGTCACTGGGATCGGGGAGCTCGCGACTCTATCCGCGGGTCCGGTCCCACGCATTGGGGAGAGCATGGAGGATCTCGGACTCTGCCACGATGCGGCATTCGCGGTCCGAGACGGCCGCTTCGCCTGGATCGGCCGCAATCGAGCGGCCCACCGAGAGATCCGCCTCCGCCGAGGGGGGGCGCACGTGGACGCTCAGGGCGGCACGGTCGTCCCGGGGTTCGTGGACGCGCACACCCACCTGCTCTACGCCGGGGATCGGGCCCCCGAGCTGGCTCTCAAGATCCAAGGTGTTCCCTACACCGAGATCGCTCGCCGGGGCGGGGGGATCTACTCGACCGTGCGCGCTACGCGGCGGGCCTCGTCCGCGACCCTGCTCGCCTGGGCCGAGGACCGGATGCGTCGGATGGCGCTCTTCGGCACGACCGCGTTCGAGATCAAGAGTGGCTACGCCCTCTCGCACGCGGGCGAGCTTCGTCTGCTGCGCCTGATCCGTCGCCTCGCGTCGCGGACGGGGTTCGAGGTGGTTCCGACCTACCTCGGCGCGCACGCCATCCCTCCGGAGTTCCGCGGGCGGTCCGATGCCTACGTGGATCAAATCGCCCGCCGGACGTTGCCGATCGTGGCTGCGGAGCGACTCGCGCGATTCTGCGACGTCTTCTGCGAACCGGGGTTCTTCAGTGTTCGCCAGTCCGAGCGCATCCTTCGGACGGCCCTCGCTCTCGGCCTGGGGATCAAGATCCACGCCGACGAGTTCGCCCTATCGGGCGGCGCGCGACTCGCGAGCCGCCTCAAGGCTCATTCGGCGGAGCACCTATTGGAGGACGGGCGCCCAGAGTTCGATCTCCTCGCGCGGGCCGGCGTGACGGCGGTGATCCTGCCCGTGACCCCGTTCGCTTCCCTCGCCGGTCGGGCGAGCCCCGGTCGGGCGCTCGTCGACGCCGGCGTCTCCGTAGCGCTCGGCTCGGACTGCTCTCCGAACTCCTGGATCGAGGCGATGCCGCTCGTGCTGGCCCACGCCGTGTACAGCGCCCGGCTCTCGCCGAGGGAGGCGATCACCGCCGCGACCGTCAACGCCGCGCATGCCTCGGGCATCGCCCACCGGGCCGGTTCGATCGCGGTCGAGCGGAGCGCGGACTTCGCGCTCTTCGCGCTCGATTCCGCGGATCGCATCCCATACCGGATCGGGTCGCTTCCGGCCCTAGTTTATCGTCAGGGAATCCGTACTCCACCGCCGTAAATGGGAAGACATCTCTAAATAGGGGGGCCAATCTTCTCGCCGGTGAGGCCTCTAGCATGGCGGAGAAAATCGGCAAGGAGCAGATCAAGCGAGAGAACGGATATCTGTACTACCTCGGGAAGGACGGGTACCTGTGGAAGACCCCCACGAAGCTCAACAAGAGCGGCCGCAAGGCGAAGGTCGGAACGGAGAAGATCGTTCGTCAGGCCGGCTACATGTACTTCTTGGACAAGAAGGGCTACATCGCGCGCGCCAAGATGAAGAACGCCTGAACGGAACCCCTTACTTTCGAAGGGACCCTTCCTCCGGGAGAGGTCCCTCCCCTATTTTTTCCCGAGCGGTAAACCACCGACTCCACTCCATGCTCCTCCGAGCGACGGTTTAAGCCTCCGCGCCCCTCGCCCCGGGTGAAGCCATGGCCTGCCGCAACGATTCCGGCGATCCTCGGAAGTGCGATCGCTGCGGCGCCTACCTCTGGGTCGCCGAGGAGGGGATGTTCTGTGGGGACTGCGGCGTCCTCATGCCGTGTACCCTGCGGATCCTCCCGCCCCCGTCCGCGTCGGCCCCACGTACGCCGTCGCGATGACGGCGGAACGCGACGAACGTGACTCCACGCGCGAAAATCGAGACGACGAGGCAGAGCTAAGATATACCGCGTCGCTTCTGCTCAGTGTTGGAGGGTTCACGTCGGGTGTCCCGCGCATCGGCGCCCGCGTTCCATCTCACTGCCTCACGGCGTGAAACGCCCGTTTCTCGAGGGCGTTTCGCGGCCTCACCGAGGTCGAGATAGCGCGCGGAGTCGTAGCGCCGGTGACCGCTTGCGGTCCGACATCCGCGTTGATCCTCCGGGAAGAGGCCTGTACATGGCACTAGCAAAAAAGCGAGCCACCCCCACGAACGAGGAGGCCCACAGCCGACCGACGACCGCTTACGGTGACGAACCGATCCCGGTCCCCCGCCTCACCCCGAGAGGGAAAGCCGCGTTCGACACCGTCGAGTGGAGGAATTACGACGCGATCATCAAGAACGCTGAGGGCAAGACGATCTTCGAGCTGAAGGGAATCCACGCGCCGACGTCGTGGTCGGACACCTCGATCAACATCGCCGCGTCGAAGTACTTCCGCATTATCCAGGGCCGCCGCGAAGACTCGGTCGACGGCATGATCCGGCGCGTATGCCACTGGATCGCGCGCAAGGGCCTCGAGCTCGGTTATATCGATCTCCCGGAGGAGTCCACGCAGCTCGAGGAGAGCCTCTCCTACCTCATGGTTCAGCAGATGGCGGCGTTCAACAGCCCCGTCTGGTTCAATGTTGGGGTCCGCGAACCGCCCCAGTGCTCCGCTTGCTTCATCCAATCGGTCACCGACGACATGGATTCGATCCTCGCCCTCGCGACCAGCGAAGGACGCCTGTTCAAAGGCGGTAGCGGCACGGGATCGAACCTCTCGCAGTTGCGCGGCAGCCACGAGCACCTGAGCGGAGGGGGGATCGCCTCGGGCCCGGTATCGTTCATGCGTGCGTTCGACGCCCTCGCCGGCGTGATCAAGTCCGGCGGAACGACGCGCCGCGCGGCGAAGATGGTAATCCTCAACATGGATCACCCCGACATCGCCGAGTTCATCGACTGCAAGGTCAAGGAGGAGGACAAGGCCGCCGCGCTCATCCGCGAAGGATACAGCGCGAACTTCGATGGCACCGATCCCGATTCCGCGTACGCCTCCATCGCCTACCAGAACGCGAACCACTCCGTCCGCATCCCGGACGCCTTCATGGAGGCGGTGAAGCGGGACGGCGAGTGGAAGACGTACAATCGCACCGATCACGCCATCGCGAAGGCCTACCAAGCCCGCGACCTCTGGCGGAAGCTCGCCGTCGCCGCCTGGCGCTGTGGCGACCCCGGCGTGCAGTTCGACGACGTAACGAACGATTGGCACACCTGCGCCAACTCCGGGCGCATCAACGCCTCCAACCCGTGCAGCGAGTACTTGTTCCTCGACGACACGGCGTGCAACCTCGCATCGATCAACCTGATGAGATTCCTCGATGCGCGAGGAAGCTTCGACATCGAGCTGTTCCGTCAGGCCGTTCGCACGATGATCTTCGCGATGGAGATCCTCGTCGACGCGTCGAGCTATCCCACGGCCGCGATCGCCCAGAATTCTCATGACTTCCGGCCTCTCGGTCTCGGGTATGCGAACCTCGGTGCGCTCCTGATGCACTACGGACTCGCCTACGACTCCGACGCGGGCCGCTCGCTCGCGGCCTCGATCTCCGCGGTCCTCTCCGGGGAGGGCTACCACATGAGCGCCGAGATCTCCAAGCGCGTCGGCCCGTTCGCGGGGTTCGACAAGAACCGAGCCCCGATGCTGCGCGTCATGAGCAAGCACTCTGCGGCCGCGGACAAGATCCCGGCGAACGATCCGCGCCTCACCTCGTTCGCCCGGGTCGCCGCGGACCGCTGGCACGACACGGTCAAGGCCGGCGAGCTCTGGGGCTACCGCAACGCCCAGATCTCCGTCATCGCCCCGACCGGCACGATCGGCCTATTGATGGGCTGCGATACCCTCGGGCTTGAGCCCGAGCTCGCGCTGGTCAAGACCAAGAATCTCGTCGGAGGCGGCGCGATCAAGATGGTCAACCGCACGGTCCCCGACGGGCTCGTCGCGCTCGGCTACTCTCCGGCGGCGGTCCAGCGGATCGTCGCGCACATCGAGAAGAACGGAACGATCGAGGGGGCGCCGGACCTGAAGCCGGAACACCTCAACGTGTTCGACTGTGCGCTCGCACCGATGGGCGGCCACCGAACGATCGGCCCGCTCGGCCACCTGCACATGCTCGGCGCCGTCCAGCCGTTCCTATCGGGAGGGGCCTCCAAGACGATCAACCTCCCGAACGACGCGACGGTGGAGGACATCGAGAAGATCTACCTCGAAGCCTGGCAGCTGGGGATCAAGTCGGTCGCGCTCTACCGGGACGGCTGCAAGGCCTCCCAGCCGTTCGAGACCGGCAAGGGCACGGCGAAGGTCGCGGGCGGTCCGCGGACCCCCCAGCGCGAGCGCCTCCCGGACGAGCGCAAGGCGATCACGCACCACTTCCAGGTCGGCGGCCACGACGGCTACGTCACGGTCGGGCTGTACCCCGACGGGCGCCCCGGCGAGCTGTTCTTCCGGGTCACGAAGGAAGGCTCGACGGTCAACGGCCTGATGGATTCCCTTGGGATCTCGATGTCGATGGCGCTCCAGCACGGGGTGCCGCTCAAGGATTTGGTGCGCAAGCTCGCCCACATGCGCTTCGAGCCCGCCGGCGCGACCAACAACCCGAAGGTACGCTTCGCGAAGTCGATCCCGGACTACGTCGCACGCTGGATGGCGATCGAGTTCCTGACCGAAGAGGAACGACACTCCATCGGGCTCGACAACCCCTCGGAGTTGAACGGGAACGGCCACGGCGGCATGCCAACGCCGGTCTCGGTGGCCCCGACCGTGCGCCTCGACGTCAAGCCCCTCGATGCGTTCGTCCCCCCTCCTCCCTCTACGGGAGGGATGTCGGAGGACGCTCCGTCGTGCCACATCTGCGGCGGGATCATGGTGCGCAGCGGGACGTGCTACGCGTGCACGGTCTGCGGGGCGACCAGCGGTTGCTCCTAGGCACGCCCTAGATCGTCGGGGTGCCGCCGGACGGTGCGGGTTCGGCGTTCGCGCCCGAGGGGGCCGTCGCTCCCCGCGTGTAGTTGCGGAGCGCGAGCGCACTGCCGAGGTTGCGGAACGCCTGGTTCATGGCGGTCTGCACGCCGAGCACGATCACGTTCGAGACCGCGATCAGCGCGGCGGTATTGCCGGCGAAGAGCAGCGTCGGCGCGATCACCATCAGCCCCGGGACAGGGAATCCGCTCCCGGTCGAGAACGTGCTCTGGCTCGGGTCGGCGATCTGGATGAGCAGGAGCCCGCCGATGGCCATCAGGGCGAAGCCCATCAGCAGGACCGGTTTCGGTCCCCAACGCGAGACCCATCGGCCGAAGAGCGGCCCCAGCACCAGGATCGAGACGGCGCCGGGCAGCGCGATCAACCCCATGATGAACTCCGGCTGTGCGAAGCCGGGCGGATACGGCAGCTCGATGAGGTAGGTGTTCGTGGTGAACGATAGGAACATCGTCGCTCCCACGACGAACCCATCGACGTTCGCGACGAGGATGTTGCGCACGCGGAGCGAAGCGAGTCGTATCACCGGCTCTCGGGTGGGCCCTTCCCAGTACGCGAAGAGCCCCAGGAGGAGGGCGCTCGCGAGGAAGAACTCCGGCGCGCCCCAGGGGACCGGACCGAAGTAGATCGACGAGAAGTTCGTCCAACCTCGGACCGAACCGTCGCTAATGCCGAGCATCACGGCCGCGATCCCGAGCCCGAGGGCCGTGATGCCGGGAATGTCGATGCTCGAGGCCGTTCGGCTCATCGACTCGGGAACCTTCCACGCCGCGAGGAGCGGGAGGAGGATCGCCACGGGGACGACCGTGTGATACGTGAACGTCCAGCCGTACGTCTGGGCGAGGTAGCCGCCCCCGACCGGGCCGGGACACGCCTCCGCCGCGAACGTGGCGCTGATGAGACCCTGGGCCCGGCCGACCCGATCGGCCGGGAACAGTTCAGGCAACATCGCGAACCCGAGGGGCACCATCCCCATGCCGATCCCTTGGACCGCCCGCAAGCCGATCAGGAGATGGATCTGATCCGCGCGCGAGACTCCGAACATCGCTCCGATGTTCGGGGAGAAACCCGTGGCGAGCACGGCGCCAGCGTAGATCGCCATGCGACCAGCATCATCTTCTTCTTGCCGTAGATGTCGCCGAGCTTGCCGAAGATCGGGGTCGCAATCGTCCCGACGAGCAGGTACGCCGAGAGGATCCAGGCGATCGACGTGTCCGATGGGTGATCGAAGAAGTTGTAGAACGTCTCGAAGGCGGGGATCACCATCGTTTCGACGTAGGCGATCATGAACGCCATCCCGGCAATGATGACCAGCGCGATCAAGGCCTGGTGACGATCGAAGCGCCGTCCGCCCACGGCGGTGAAGACGGACGCGGGTGCGCCCGTCGCGGTGGGGAGAGCTCCCAACTCGATCCCTGGGCTGCGGACGCGGCCCGGGGCTCCTAGGGGTCCGCTAAGACAATCGCTTGCCCGAGGAGAGCACGGTCGAGGGGCCGGGAGAGGCGGGATGAACGACCTCGGGCCGCGCCCCTTCGCCGGGCCGGGGGCTCGGCGGCGCTCCGTTGCGCGTTCCCGCATCCTCGCGCGTTCCGTCGGCCGCGAATCGGTAGTTCCTCAATGCGAGGCTGAACCCGAAGCCCACGACGCCGAGTAACGTGACCGCAGCGAAGCAGGTCTGGAAGCCGGCATCGGTGAACCCACTGACCGGGATCGTGCCCCCCGAGTAGGTCAGGAGGTAGGTCGTGGTGAAGCTCGCGAGGATGCTCGCGACGAGCACCGGCCCGATCGCGGAACCGAGGTTGCGGAACGTCTGGTTCATCCCCGTCTGGATTCCGAGCTCCTTCGGGGAGACCGACAGGACGATCACATTGGACATCGCGATCAGCACGCCCACGATGCCGACCAGGACGAGGATCGGCAGGATGACCACTGCGATCAGGATGTGGTTGAACCAGATCAGGCCGAAGCCGCCGATCGAGATGAGCGTGAAGCCGAGCATCATGATCGGCTTGGGGCCGACGCGCCCGACCCTACGTCCGAGGATCGGGCCGAAGGTGAGCATGCCGAGTGCGGCAGGCAACGTGAGCAGTCCCATGGTCAGCGGAGTGACCCCGAAGCCCGGCCCGGTGTAGCCGCTCAACGGCCCGAGCGGGCTCGACCCGGTGTTGAGCGTGTACTCGAAGAGGATCGTGTCGGACACGAACATCAGGAACATGGCGACCCCTACGAGAAGCCCGTTGACGTTGCTGACCAGGATGTTCCGGATCTTGAGCGAGGCAAGACGCACGACCGGCTCCTTCGCCCGATCCTCCCACCAGACGAAGAACGCGAAACCGACCGCGGCGAGGATGAAGAACTCCGGAACCCCCCAGGGGAGCGGCCCGAGCGCGGCCCCGTTGAAGTTCGTCCATCCCCAATCCGCTCCTTCCGTGATCCCGAGTAAGAGCATCGCGAGACCGAACCCTAAGCTCGATACCCCGGGAATATCGACCGATTCCTGTACGAGGATCGGGGACTCCCGCAAGAGGAGGGCGGCGGCCACGACCAGAATGATCGCGACCGGGATCACCGTGTGGTACGTTACCTGCCAACCGTAGCTCTGGGAGATCCAGCCGCCCCCGACCAGTCCGAGCGCGGCCCCCGCCGCGAACATGGCTGAAACGATCCCCTGCGACTCGCCGACCCGGGCCGCGGGGAAGACCTCGGGTAGCATCGCGAACCCGAGCGGGAACATCCCCATCCCGATCCCCTGGATCGCACGAACGCCGATCAGCAGGTAGATCTGGTGGGGGGTGGAGACCCCGAGCGCCGAACCGATGTTCGGAGTGAACCCGGCCACCGTGACCGCGGCCGCGTAGATCGACATGGCGACCAGCAGCATGCGCTTCTTGCCGTAGATGTCCCCGAGACGGCCGAAGATCGGGGTGGCGATCGTTCCGACGAGGAGATACGCCGAGACGATCCAGGTGATCGTCGCCGTCGACTGCGAGGTAGCGGGGAGTTCGAAGAACGTCTGGAACGTCGAGAAGGCCGGCAGGACCATCGTCTCGACGTACGTGACCATCAGTGCCATGCCGGCGATGATCACGAGGACGATCGTCGCCGCGCGTGGATCGTAGACGCGACCACCGGCGGCGGTCATCACCGGCGCGCTCGCGGAGGCGTTGGAGGGGGCCTTGGAGGTCATGGATCGACCAGCGGGGTGGAACGGGTTCCCGCGGAGGCAGATAATCGTTGTTGGGTGCGTGCTCTCCGAGGTAACGAGGTCACTCCGAGCGCTCGGACCGACCGACCGAACGGCGATCCGCACCGTCGGCTAGCGCAAGGCATAGCGCGCGAGATTGAGGACATCCTTCCAAACCGCGCCCGGGGCCGGCACCGGCCCGGTTCCCCAGATCGCCCTCAACGCCCCCTCGGGGAACCCCTCGGTCTCCCCTCCGGCGACCGGATCGAGGGCATGGGGGAGTCCGTGACGATCGACCTCGAGGACCAAGACGAGCGCTCCCACCGGGCCCGAGTCCACGATCATCTCACGGCCCGACACGGTCTCTCGTTCTTCGACGCGCGCGGGCTGCTCGTGCAGGGTAGCGATGCGGGCATGGGAGCTTCCCCCCTCGTTCGGCACCACCGACTGCCACTGGATCGACCGACCGGCGGTGCGGAACCGGTCGATGATGCGCGGATCGATGACCGGCGAGGACCCGATGCTCATGCCGCGCTCCGTCGCCCGTGCCACAAGCGGCAGTCCGGTCGGACCGCGCATGGTCCGCAGATGCGAAGGTCCCGCTCCTTCGGGCAGTCTCCCGAGATCCCCGTGTGGCAGAGCACGAAGTCGAACCGGATTGGGTCGATGGGATCGATCTCGCGCAGCGCTCGGGTCACTTCCTCGACCGTGGCCCACGATCGGGTCCGCCGCTGGGTCAGCCCGAGATGGTAGGCGATCCAGTGGACGTGATGGTCGAGCGGGACCCGCAGCTCTCCGGTCGGGACGGTGTGCCAGTATCCGAGATCGGGGTATCGCGCGCGGACCATCCAGCGCACGAAGAGGGTCAGTCGCTTCGCTGGGCTGTGGCTCGGGTCGAGCGGGCTCGGAAAGAGCGCTCGGTAGCCACGGGGGGGTCGCGGACCCCGGGGACGGGCGGGCGAGCGCAATCGCCGTGCGAGCGCATCCAGTCCATCCGCGAAGCCTCCGTCCCGCATCCCACCTACGAATATCGATTCGAGCGTCTCACCCGACGCGTAGATCGCTTCGAGACGATCTGAGAGGTACGCGAGCTGATCGCCGCGGATCCATCGATGCCGGAACGCGCGCAGCCGCTTCCGCCGTTCAACGGAGGGGATCGTGGTGATGAACGAGCCGAGGTCTCCATCCGCGGCATCCGCGAGCCGGCCGATCGCCCCGCGGATCGCGGTCGTGTTCCCGATCGCGAGCGTGGCAGCGAAGATCCCCGCGATCTCGCCGCGCCGTGGATCCAACGCGAGGGGGCGTACCACCGAGATCGGGTCATCGGCAAGCGACCGATCGAAGGGGAAGCGGTCGTACAGGACGCGCAGGTGGCCCGCGAACTCCGGGGTTGGCCGATGCACGCGGACCACGGAGGGTGGACGGCGGGTCGAGATTTACCGTTGCCCGGAGCCCCCGCGCTCGGCGCGCGCCTGTCGCACGATAACTATGCCGATGGCATGGCTAGGAGGTGAACCGCCCCGGGATGGTAATCGATGGCATCGATCGGGCGTGGTTGCTCCAGGCGTCCCGGAAGGACCCCGTCCGGCATGCCTACGCCCTGTGGGATCTTGATCGCGAACCGATCCGGGCCCGGTTCGTCTCGTACCGAACGGCCCAGACGACCTTGGCCTACCTCCTGGTGTGGTCGGGCGATTCGAAAGCGACCATCGTGCACTGGGTCGGACCCGGAGATGAGGCCGCGGCGCTGGCGTCGGCACTTCCTCCGCGGCCGGTCGTCGCGGTCGTACCCGAGGAGGTGGGAGCCCGGGTTCGAAGCGCCCTCGCTCCCGTCGAGGCGTACTCCGTGCTCCGGCTCGTAGCGGAGCTTCCCCGGACCCCGGTCTCAGCCTCGCCTTCCTCGGCCCGTGCCGTGGGCGCGCTCGACGCCGAGCGACTTCGCGCGTGGGCCGGGACGATCGACAGTCCGCTCGTGAACGGGTATCGAACGTTCGATCCGGCCGTGAACGTCGCGTGGGGCGCGTTCGAGGGCGACCGCATCGTAGGGGCGGCCGCCGCCGGCGTCCGGCTTCCCGACATCTGGGTCCTCAATGGCATCTACGTCGAACCCGGGGCACGCGGTCGTGGGCACGGCGCGGCCCTCACGGCCGCCGCCATGGCCGCCGCTCGTGCCGCCGGGGCCCGCCCCACGCTTTACGTGCGGGAGGACAACGATCCCGCCCGCCGGATGTACGAACGCCTCGGGTTCCGAACTCTTGACCGGCTGGCATGGATCGACGCCGGCGCCGACCGCCCCCCGTAAGGTCTGCGGCGATTCCCCAACGCCTATGCCTTGAGGGAGCGTACCGACGGGGGGATCCGAATGCCGACCAACGCCGAGGCCGCGGAGATCCTTCGCGCCATCGCCGACCTCCTCGATCTCGAGGGAGAGCGATTCAAACCGGAAGCCTACCGTCGGGCCGCCCGTTCGATCGAGACCTTGACGGAGGACCTGAAGGCGGTCGCGGAGCGCAAGGAGCTCGATACTATCCCCGGCATCGGGGACGCGATCGCGGAGAAGATCCAGGAGTACCTGAAGACGGGCCGGATCGCCTACTATGATCGCATCCGATCCGAGGTCCCGCCGGGAGTTCTCGAGCTGATGCGCCTAGCGGGGGTGGGGCCGAAGACCGCTCGTCGGTTCTGGGTCGAGATGCACATCACGAGCCCGAAGGAGCTGCGGGAGGCGATCGACGCCCACCGTCTGGAAGGGGTCTCGGGCATCGGTCCGCGGAAGATCGAGCTCCTGCGGTCCGCTCTGGGCCCGACCGCCGCGCGCGTGGGCACGCGCATTCCTCTGACCGAGGCCTATGTCGTGGCGCAACGGCTCCTGGCCGCGATCCGCGCGACGGGGCGGGTCGAACGGATCGAGGCCGCCGGAAGCTTGCGTCGCCGTCGCGAGACCGTCGGGGACCTGGATCTGCTCGCCTCCAGCCCGGATGCGAAGGGGGTCTTCGACGTCGTGTCGGGGCTTCCCGGGGTCCATGAGGTGCTGCTCCGGGGAGAAACGAAGGAGACCGTTCGCCTGGACAGCGGACTCCAGGTCGACGTTCGTGTGGTCGCGTCCAACGAGTTCGGCGCAGCGTTCGTGTACTTCACAGGATCCAAGGACCACAACGTGCACCTGCGCACGATCGCTCGCGATCGAGGACTGAAGATCAACGAGTACGGGATCTTTCAGGGAGAAGAGCGCGTCGGGGGCGCGACCGAGGACGAGGTCTATGCGGCCTTGAAGCTCGCATGGATCCCGCCGGAGTTGCGCGAGAACCGTGGTGAGATCGAGGCCGCCGCGGCCGGAACCCTTCCGGAGCTGGTCACCGAGCGGGATGTGCGTGGGGAACTCCATTGGCACGTTCCTCCGAACGCGACAAGAGAGGACATCGAGACGACGCTCGCCGAGGCCCGACGGCGACGGATGGAGTACGTGGGCGCGGTCGTCGCCGGCACCTCGGTCGAGGGGGGATCGGTGAAGATCGAACGGGGGGCCCTGGAGCGGCTCGGGGAACTCCACGGAAAACGACCCTCGGGGATGCCGATCGTCTGGCTGGTCGGGGAGGTGGCCGGAACGGGGACCGGACCCGAAGGGATGGAGCTCGACTATCTCGTTCGGCGACCCACGAAAGGCCCC
>JAKAZU010000045.1 GCA_021826525.1 Thermoplasmata archaeon | reverse complement strand
AGATCGTTCGAAGCCGCATCGCGCCCCGCGATCACTATCGCTCCTTCGGAAGAGAGGAACCAGCGGTAGCGTTCGAACCAGCGGGGTTTGCGCGCCCGCGAGGCCGGAGTTTCGGCCGAGGGGGCCCGCGCGGCGGTGCTCGGAGTCTGGGCAAGGCGCGCCTCCGTCTCCGCCAGTGCGGTGCGGGCCCCCCGGAGCTTGCTCTGAAGGCGCTTGCCTTCCTCGTAGAGTGCCTGGGCCGATCCTTGCAACGGTCGATCGAGCTGCAGGGGGATGGAACGCTCCCCGAGACGGACGGCCACCTCCCGCTTCTCGGAGCCCTCCGCGCGGGCCCGTGCCAGGGCGGCCTCCGCCTCCTGGTAGTGAGCATAGATCGACTCTGCCTGGGCGCTGAGCTCTTGTGCGGCGGATTCCAGGGACGCGATCGCGGTGCGCTGGCGGGCCGCCTGCCGTTCGAGATCCTCCCGCGCCTTGTCGACCGCCGAAATCTCGACGGGCACGGCCGCGGTCGTGACCGTGCGGAAGTACCGATAGGCGGCCTCGCCGAACGTGGGGGTTTCCACCTCTCGGACCGACGGGTCGGCCGCCCAGCGCAGCCCATGGTAGGGGCTCGCGTCGACAGGAACCCCGTCGCGCTCGTAGAGGTACCCTCGGGGAGGATCTCCGAGCTCCGCGTAGACTTCGCGGATCGCGCGAAGGAGGGCCGGGGCGATCCGTGTGGCATCGGTCGACGCGGGTCCGTCCGGGATGCCGGACCTTGCGAGGATCTCCTCGGCGATCGGACCCCCGAGGGCGAGCCGGGCCGCGAGCGTGCTCGAGAGATCCGTCCGGGAGCGGGCGAGCTCTCGTTCGAGCGTCTCGCGGTCGGCACTCCAGGGGTCCGCCCGCTCCGGCGGGCGAGTGTACTCGGCCCCGACCCGCATCGTCCGGTGCGCCCACGTCCGAGGTCGGGCGACGGCGGCGATCTGTCCCCCTCGGGTCACGAGCAAGTTCCCGGGTCCGAAGATCTCGAGGATCAGTCCGAGCTTCTCGCCGTCCGCACGCCGAAACTCGAGCTCGACGTACCGCTCCCCACGCGGTTCGCTCACCGTGTGAAGGATCGAACCGGAGAGGAGCCGGCGTAGCTCCTTGGCAAGGGGGGTCAGCTCCTCGGCGTGCTCGGCCCGCTCCTCGACCAGCGCCCCGTAGCGCCCGGGCACGAGCACGAGCTCGCGGCGGCCGGCCGATGCGGACCGCATGGTGACGGACCAGCCTCCCCCCGGGAGGTCGAACGCCTTGTCAATGCGCGCGTGGACGGCCCCTCGGAGCTCGCGCGAGAGCGCGAGCATGTCGAGGGCGCTGAACCGGTCCTTGGGCGTGGGCTGAGACGTGACATCTTCCCCCAAACTCGTTCGGGGGCTTCCTCGGCGCGGTGTGGCGCCACCTTCACCGGCTCCATCTACAAGAGGGGGTTGCACCCCCCTCCGTTCGGGGAGGGGGGTTTCGGATGGGGTGTCTCCATCTTTGGCGTCCGTCTCCGGCTTGGGTGCCACACCGCGCCGGACGGTTCCTGCTTCACGGACCCGGCTCGCTCCCGAGGGAGTGGAGGCCGCAGTCTCTGCAGGCGTGAATTCACCGGTGCCCCCGGGTACGACAGACCCGGGTGGTGCGAGTACTTCAGGCTCGCCAACCCCCCTACAAGTAGGGGGGCCTGCGCTCGCCGGCTTCGTCAACGTACCTTCCGCCTCGCCGAACACACCGACCCGACGGCGGGCCTTAAGGGTTGGTTGGCATCTGCGCGGGCATGCGCCCGGCGGGGATCATGGGCACGCCCGACTGGCGGCAGCGGGCTCGAAGGTTCGTGAGCGAGCGCCTCGCTCCGATCGCGGCAGATATCGATCGAACGGACCAGGTACCTTCCGACCTGATGGCGATCCTCGGCAGGGAAGGGTTCACGGGCCTCGGCATCCCGGCGGAGTGGGGGGGGAGCGATGGGAACTCGGAGTCGACCGCAGCGGTCCTCGAGGAGCTCGCAGGGGCAAGCGCGGCGGTCGCCACCGATCTCTCCGTCCATCTCTCGGTCTGCGCGGCCCCGATCCTCCGATGGGGGACCGATGCGCAGCGAACGCGATTCCTCCGCCCGCTCGCGGCGGGCCATTTCCTCGGTGCGTTCGGACTGACCGAGCCCGGTGTGGGCTCCGACGCGGCGCATCTCGCCACTCGATACGAACGAGCGCCGAACGGCTTTCGACTCCACGGTTCGAAGATGTTCATCACCAACGGTGCATCCGCCGCCGTCGTGCTCGCCTTCGCCACGCGCGACCCGGCTCTCGGTTCCCGGGGGATCTCCGCCTTCCTGGTCCCCCAAGGCACTCCGGGGTACTCGGTCGCTCAGCGACTGGACAAGATGGGGATCCGCGGGAGCGAAACGACCGAACTCGTCTTCGAAGACGCCCAGCTTCCCGAGGACGCTCTGCTCGGAGCGGAAGGAGAGGGACTTTCGATCGCGCTCGGCGCGCTCGCCGGGGGCCGGATCGGCATCGCCGCGTGCGCGCTCGGCGTCGCACGTGCCGCCTTCGAGGAGATGTGCCGGTCGGCCCGACTTCGCAGCCACGAAGAGGATCGCGCCTGCGTGGCGCGCGCCTACGTCGAACTGGAGTCCGCCCGGGCCCTGGTTGAGGCTGCGGCGCGCGCGAAGGACGCCGGTCGACCCTTCGAGATCGCCGCCTCCGCCGCGAAGCTGGCCGCTTCGGGAGCGGCGGTCTCGATCGCGTCGGTGGGGCTCGACATCGCGGGCCCCGCTGGGACCCGGGCCGGGCATCTGGCGGAGCGCCTGTTGCGCGACGCTCGGGTGTTCCCCATCGTGGAGGGCACGACCGAGATCCAGGAACGGCTCCTCGGCCGCTCGCTGATCGAGCAAGGTGGATCCTCCGCCGAGCGAACCCCTTAGTAACGTCGCGGGGTCACAACCACGGATGCCGCGGCCCCGCTCCTCGCATGCATCGCCGTCGTCTCCCCCTGCGGCGTCCGCCCCCGTCGCCTCATTTGGGCTCGACCCGGAGTGGGTGCGCATCCTCGGAGAGCAAGGGATCGAGTCGTTCTACCCACCCCAGGCCGCCGCGGTGGGGCCGGTCATGGCCGGGGAGAGCCTGCTGCTTGCCTGCCCCACCGCGAGCGGCAAGTCCCTGATCGCCTACCTCGCTCTGCTGCGCGCCGCTCGCGCGGGCCGGACCGGGCTCTACCTCGTGCCGTTGCGCGCGCTCGCACGGGAGAAGGCGGAGGAGCTGAAGGCGTTCGAGGAGCTCGGCGTCCGCGTCGGGATCTCGATCGGGGACTTCGATCTGCGCGCGGACCAGCTCGAGCGCCTCGATATCCTGGTCGCGACGAGCGAGAAGGCCGATGCGCTGCTGCGCCGCGGGAGTCCCTGGCTCGATCGGCTGGGGGTCGTCGTCGCCGACGAGGTGCACCTCTTGAGGGACCCCGATCGAGGACCCACGCTCGAGGTCAGCCTCACCCGATTGCGGCGCTCCTATCCGGATTTGCAGCTCGTGGCCCTTTCCGCCACGGTCGGTAATTCCCTCGCAGTGGCCAAGTGGCTCCAAGCCCGCCACATCGCGAGCGACTTCCGGCCCGTTCCGCTCAAGAGCGGCGTGTACTACGGCGGGCGGATCGCCTTCACCGATCTGTCGATCCGCGAGATCCCGGGAAACACCGAGGCCGTTCCACGCCTCGTTCGATCGGTGATCGAGGAAGGGGGCCAAGCGCTCGTCTTCGTGAACACGCGGAAGGCGAGCGAAGTGGCCGCCCAGGGCCTCACGGGCACGGTCCGCCCGCTCTTGTCGGGGGAGGAGCGGACGCGGGCCCACGCGGCGGCGGAGGAGCTCGGGAGCGTCTCGGAGGAGGAGACGGAGGGCGTCCGCAAGCTCGCCGCTCTCGTTCCGCACGGCGTCGCCTACCACAACGCCTCGCTCACGAACCCGGAGCGGGAAGTGATCGAGCGCGCGTTCCGCGAGCGTGCCTTGAAGGTGCTCGTCGCGACGCCCACCCTCGCCGCGGGCATCAACCTGCCCGCGAGGCGCGTCATCGTGCGGGACACCTATCGCTACGACGATCGGCTCGGTATGCAGGCGCCGATCCCCGCCCTGGAGGTGCACCAGATGTGCGGGCGCGCGGGCCGACCCCGGTACGACACGGTCGGGGAGGCCGTCCTCATCGCCCGGGATGCCGACCAGGAGGAGCGACTGTTCGACGCGTATCTCTCGGCGCCCCCGGAAGATATCGAGAGCCGGTTGGCGGCGGAGCCCGCGCTCCGGATGCACATCCTCGCGCTGGTCGCGAGCGGAGCGGTGGCGACCGAGGAGGAGCTCGAGTCGTTCTTCGGCGCTACGTTCTACGGCCAGACGCTTCCCTGGCGCGATCTCGCGGACCAGGTCCGGCGGGTGCGCAGCTTCCTGGAGACCAACGACTTCCTCGCTCCCTCGCCGGGTCTACGCGCCACGCCGTTCGGACAGCTGACGAGCGAGCTCTACCTCGATCCCCTCAGCGCGATCGTCGTCCGGCAGATGCTCGACCGAGCTCCGATCGGCGTGCGCCCGTTCGCGATCTTGGCCGGCGTCGCGGCCACTCCGGACCTGCCGCCGCTCTTCCTGCGGCGCGGGGAGGAGTCGAACCTGCTGGGACGATTCACGGACGAGGCGGAGGAACTCCTGATCAAGCCGGAGGAAGCGCCGCTCGACCTCGACCTCGATTTCTTCCTGTCGACCATCAAGACGGCGAGCGTGCTCGAGGCCTGGATCGATGAGACCCCGATCCTCGAGATCAGCGAGCGGTTCGGGATCGGCGCCGGGGACCTGCGCGCCAAGGTCGAGGACGCGAACTGGCTCCTCTTCGCATCGAGCCGGATCGCCGCGCGCTTTCACCGGCGCCTCACCCGGCCGATCGATGATCTCTCCCTCCGGGTGCAGTACGGGGTCCGTGAGGAGCTGCTCGATCTCGTGCGGCTGCGGGGCATCGGGCGGGTGCGCGCACGCGCGCTGCGCCGGGCGGGATTCCCCGACCGGGAGACCCTTCGCGCCGCCCCGCTCGACCGCGTGGAGCAGGCGCTTCGATCGCGCAAGCTCGCGGAGTCCGTACTCAATCAGGTACGGCGACCGGGGAGCGCTCCCCCGTCGGAGATTGATCCGGGGGAGCCCACCCCGACGACCACGGCCCGCCGCCGCTCGGTCCGGACCCTCGAGGAGTATCCCGACCCGGCGGAGCCGTGAACCACTCCCGTACCGGCGATAGGAAGTGCAGAACGGACTGCGTTCCCCCCATGCCGCCGGGTCGGATCTCCCGCCGCACGTAACCGGCCTGTTCCAGCCGGATGATCCGACGCCAGAACGTCGTCGTCGGTAAGGGACGCGCGCCCTCGGCCCTCGCGAGGAGCGCTTCCCAGCGGCGGATATCCCGCAAGGGGACCGATTCGCGGTCGGCCGCGCGCGCGAGCGCGCGCACGACGTGCCGTTCGATCAACAGGTCGAGCCGGGACTCGAGCGGCCGATAGACCGATCCCGGACGGATCGCGCTCGGACCGAGGATCTCCCGGCGCACGAGGTCCATGGCTCGGGAAATGCCGCAGCCATCCCGACGGACGCGGGCGGTGACCCGCTCGAGGATCGTCTCCGGCGCGGATCGCCCGAGCGCGCGCTCCATCCGGTCCCGAAGGATCGCCCCGAGCTCGGCGTCCGAGTACGGAGAAACGCGGACCCAGCGCTCGGGCGGGGGTCGCAGCCCGAATCCTCGGGTCGCCCCTTCGAGCCCCTCCCGCCGGCCCGCGAGGATGAGGAGAATGGAGGGAACACCGCTCTCGCCCTCCGGCAGGAAGCGCTCCGGGTCGGAGAACGCGCGCAGGAGGACGGCGAGATCCGGCCCTCCCACCCCGATGTCATCGAGCAGGATCAGGGCGACCCGCCGATCGCGGTGGAGCCTCCGGAGGAACCCCGCGAGGACCTCCACGACGGAGAACCCGCGACCGTCGAAGCCCGGATCGAAGTAGCGCAGAAGCGCGGAGGCCACACCGAGCCCGGTCCGGCAGCCGCGGGTGCGCACGGCGTACAGGCGGATCTCCGACGGGCCAGGCGAGCTCCGCTTCCGGGCGGCGAGGGTCCGACCGGCCGCCCGTGCCACGGTGGACGTTCCCGACCCCTCGGGCCCCTCCACGAGCACCATCGGCGGAGAACGGGGGTCCTCCGGCGGGTGTTCCAAGAGACGAACGGCTTGGGCGACTTCACGGGAGCGTGCCAGCGGCACCGGAGGCAACCAATCCGGGCCGAGGATCTCGGGGTGCACCGCGTTCAGCATGACTGGTGGAATGCTATGTATTATAAGAAATCTAATACTCTCCCATGCATCGTTCACCCCGATCGGCGGGGGCCTATTCC
>JAKAZU010000009.1 GCA_021826525.1 Thermoplasmata archaeon | reverse complement strand
GGGAGCCGGATCCGCATCGTTCCCCGCTTCGATCTCGCGAGCACCCAGACCTACATCCGCTAGCGACGCGGGGCGTGCCGGGGCCCGGGCCCTCCGGTGAATCCTTATGGGCAGCCGACGGTTCGATGTCGCGGAGCCGCATCCGTGGTGGACGACACGATAGGGATCATCCTCCTGGTCGCGGGGATCATCCTGCTCGCGGCGGAGCTGATCCACCCCGGAGCGCTGCTGCTGATCCCGGCATCGGTCCTCTTGATGGCGGGGTTCCTGTGGATCTTCCTTCCGAACGCCCTTCTCGACAGCGACTTCGGCATCATCCTGATCATCGTGGCGGCCGTCGCGGGGGCCCTGCTCGAGATACCCTATTACAGGTGGGTGGCGCCCGTTCATGCTCCCATGTCGACCACGGTCGGGACATTGGTCGGTCAGGAAGGCGTGATCATCGCCCCGGTGCTCCCGGACACTCTCCGCGGCAAGGTCCGCATCGGTTCGGAGATCTGGTCCGCCCGCGCCGACGTGGCGATCGCTCCGGGAACTCACGTCCGGGTGGTCGGAGGCTCGGGCGTATCGGTGTCGGTGGAAGTCATCGCGTCGGGCTCGGAACCGCCGGGAGTACCCCCATGACCGGTATCGAAACCGTTAGCTTCACCCGTTCGCTGGGCCGATGGCGCATGGAGGGTTGATTTCGATGGACTACACGGGCCTGATCGCCGGGGTCGTCATCGCGCTGTTCGCACTCCTCGTCCTTCTGGCCCGGATGATCTACACGATCCAGCCGTACCAGCAAGGGATCGTCACGCTGCTCGGATCCTACAAGCGCATTATCAACCCCGGGTTCAACATCGTGAGCCCGCTCGCCACCGTTCTCAAGATCGACCTGCGAACGCAGGTCCTCGAGGTCCCCCGTCAGGAAGTGATCACCAAGGACAACTCGCCCACGAATGTCGACGCGATCATCTACATCAAGGTCGTCGACTCGCCGAAGGCGATCTTCCAGGTACAGAACTACCACCTCGCTACCGTCGCGCTCGCGCAGACCACGCTCCGGTCCGTGATCGGCGACATGGAACTCGATGAAATCCTGTACAACCGCGAGCGGATCAACACCCGGCTTCGCGACATCCTCGACGAGGCGACGGACCGCTGGGGCGTCCGGGTCGAGGCGGTCGAGATCAAGGAAGTCGACCCGGTCGGCCCCGTCAAGACGGCGATGGAGGAACAGACCTCCGCCGAACGCCAGCGACGCGCGGCCGTTCTGCGCGCGGATGGAGAGAAGCGCTCGGCGATCCTGGTCTCCGAGGGTCAGAAGCGCTCCCGCATCCTGCAAGCGGAAGGCGTGCGGCAGTCCGCCATCCTCGAGGCCGAGGGCCAGCGGGTGGCTACGATCCTTCAGGCGCAGGGAGAGGCCCAACGCTTGCGCATCCTCGCTCTCGGCGCGACCGCGCTCGATGCGAAGGCCCTCACGGTGCTCTCGCTCGACACCGTACAGCGGGTGGGCGATGGCCAGGCCACCAAGATCCTCTTCCCCTTCGAGTTCACGCGCCTGATGGAGGGCGCCTCGGAGTACCTCGGCGCCGGGCGGCAAACCCCCGACCGCCCGCTCAACTCGATGGAGGACCTCGAGAAGCACATCGGAACGATGGACAGTATCCTCGGGCCGATCCCGCGTCAGGAAGAGCTCCTGACCGAGATCCAATCGATCGAGGACGAAATCAAGGCGGAGTCGGCCGAGTCGACCCGGATGGTGGCTCCCTTCGGCCACAGCGCGAAGACCCCGACGCCGGATCTGCCGGGCGCCGACGACATCGCACCGGCACCGCCCCCGACCCCTCCCAAGAAGGCTTCCCCGACGTCGACCGAGCGACCGTAGGACGTTCGGTCCGTCGTTCCCGATGGGCCTATATGGGCCGGAGCCCCGAAGGGACCGGGATGAGTATGGAGCCGATCCGAGCCGGACGCGACGGGGCCGTCTTCACGATCACGATCAACCGGCCCGAGCGACGCAACGCGCTCGATGTCGTGTCGATGACCTCGCTACGCGAAGCGCTCCAGCGCGCGAGCCTCGACACCGCCACCCGGGTCGTGGTGCTCACCGGGGCCGGTGACTCGTTCAGCGCGGGCGGGGACGTGTCCGTCATGGAGGAAGCGCGGACCGCGGGAACGCTCCCGAAGCTGTTCCACGAGCTCACGGCCGAGATGGAGCACGCGATCCGCGAGATCGTCAGCATGCCGAAGCCGGTGCTCGCGTCCCTGCCGGGCGTGGCGGCCGGCGGCGGCCTATCCCTCGCGCTCGCGGCCGATTGGCGCATCGCGAGCGACTCCGCCGTCCTGGTGCCGGCATTCTCCCAGCTCGGGGCGGTTCCGGACGGCGGACTGACCTACTTCCTTCCCCACTACCTCGGGATCGGGCTCGCTCAACAGATGTTGTTCTCGAACGCACGCATCCCGGCCGCGCGGGCGCTCGAGCTTGGCCTTGTCCACGAAGTGCTCGCGTCCGGGGCTCTGGAGCCGCGTCGCATCGAACGGGCGGACGAACTCGCCCGCGGGCCGACGTTCGCCTACGGATGGACCAAGCGGCTTCTTCATTCGGCATTTACCGAACGCATCGAGGGGCAGATGGCGCTCGAGCGTCGGGGCGCGGTCGAGGCGGCCCGCGGGCCGGAGCTCGCCGAGGGGATTCGCGCGTTCCGCGAGAAGCGCCCGCCGAAGTTCCCGTCGCAGTAGCGTTCGCGGGACCGCTATGCCTCAAGTGGGAGTCGGCCAGGGGCGGGCCAGTTTCTCGTCCAGGCTCCGGCGCACGGCCGGCCACTCGGACTCGAGAATGCTGTAAAGTACGGAAGAGCGCCAGACGCCGTTCGGCAGGAGCACGTCCTCGCGCATCTGGCCCTCCCGGACCGCTCCCAGCCGCTCGATGGCCCGCCGCGAGCGCACGTTCCGCGCATCGGTCTGGAGTTGGACCCGGTGGACGTGCTCGACGTCGAAGGCATGGTGGAGGAGGAGGTACTTCGCCTCGGTGTTCAGAGGGGTCCGCCAGTAGGCCGGATCGTACCAGGTCCCACCGATCTCTACGCCACGACTTTCCCGATCGATTCGTAGGAACCGGGTCATCCCGACCGGCTCGTGGCCGGGCAATCGCCGGACCGTGAAGCAGAGATCGGTACCCGCGCGTTGGCGCTCGAGCAGCACTCCGATCTGAGCGGTCATCGCGGGAAGCGTGGCCGCGGGGCCGGATCGGATGTACGTCCAAACCTTCGGATCTCGACCGGCTTCCGAGAGCGCCGGGGCGTGCTCGATCTGGAGCGGGACCAGCTCCAAGCGGTTCCCGACCAGCGCGAGCGGCGGCCGGAACTCCGGTTCACGCATACGAACGCCGTCAGGATGCCCGGAAGATAACGGGGTCCGGTCCCCGTCGGCTCCGCGGCAGGAAATCGGCCCGTTCGCCGGAACCCGGGTCAGGCCTTAAATAACGAAATGGGGTCCAACGGAACAGAGGCCGACCGGAAGGAGGGCAGCACGGATGGACGCAGGACTGGACACTTTCCTCGTCTTCGCTGGCATCGCGGCCGCCTTCGGCATCGGCTCGATCTTCGCGAACCGGACGCTCGGAGCGAAGCGACGGCGCTCCTACCTTCAGCTCACGACGTATGAATGCGGCGATGAGGCTGGGGGTGAGGCGCAGATCGACTTCCCCACCCAGCACTACGCGTTCGCGATCGTGTTCGTCGCGGTCGACGTGATCGGGTTCATTCTCGCGCTGTGGGCGCTGACGTTCCGAGGTGTCAACTCCTCCTGGTACCCCGTCTTCATCGCCTTCGGGTTCGCGACCCTGGCGATCATCGGCATCTACTACGCGCTCAGTGGCGAGCGCCGGTGGGTCGTATGAGCGCGGCTCCGGAGAATCTTCCTCGGCCGCTGACTCCCGGTATGCCGCCCCCGGCCCTTCCGATGGCCGACGCGGCCCCCGCCATTCCCTTCCTTGAGATCGAAGCCCTCCGCGCCCAGCAGTTCATCCCCGCCGCGAAGGAGGCTCTCGGGGCCATGATCGCGGAGCAAGGCCGGGACCGGCTAACCCGGCCCGTCTTCAACTGGGCCGGACGGAACTCGCTCTTCCCGCTCCACTGGGGCCTCGCCTGCTGCGCGATCGAGTTCGCTGCGGCGTTCGGCGCCCGCTGGGATGCCGAGCGCTTCGGGGTCGTGCCGCGATCGTCTCCGCGCCAGTGCGACCTCATGATCGTCAACGGGACCGTGACGTGGAAGGTGGCGCACAAGCTCGTCACGCTCTACGAGCAGATGCCCGAGCCGAAGTGGGTCATCGCGATGGGCAACTGCGCCACCGGCGGTGGCCCGTTCCGGACGGCGTACTCGGTCGTGCCCGGCGTCGACAAGCTCGTCCCCGTGGACCTCTACATCGCCGGGTGCCCGCCGCGTCCGGAGGCGATGCTCGATGGGATCTTGAAGCTCGAACAGCTCATTCGGGAGCGAAAGGAGTAGTCCCGCTCGGGACGCCTCGGGCACCGTAGGGGAGGTATGGCAGCGGAGGAGTGGGCTCAGGAACTCGCTCGACACCTCGGCGATCGGATGATCTCGCTCACCCCGTTCGCCCGGACGCTCGGCCGAGTGAAGTTCCGCCCCGAGGCGGCGCGGGAGGTCTTCCGCGCGGTGCACGACGACCTCGGCTTCGACCATCTGTCGATGGTCGGCGGCATCGATTGGGTGGACCGCCGCGAGGTCATCTACACGCTCTGGTCCGATCGCCGCGTGGCCTATCTGTTCTTGTCGGCCGACCTCGTCGGGGAAGCCCCGCACATCGAAACCGCGAGCGCGGTGTGGCCCGGTGCGAACTGGCACGAACGAGAGACCTGGGAACTCGTCGGGATCCAGTTCGACCATCACCCGGACCTGCGCCACCTCTTGATGCCGGATGGGTACGCGTTCAACCCGCTGCTCCGCTCCTTCAAGCTCCACGAGCCGGAGGAGCTGGAGGTGAAGACGCGCCATGTCTGAGATGTGGATCAACATGGGGCCCCAGCACCCCATGACGCACGGCCTGTGGAATCTCCGCGTGAAGATCGACGGGGAGCAGGTCCTGGACGTCGATCCCGAGATGGGATACCTGCATCGAGGAATCGAGAAGATCAGCGAGGATCGTCATTACAACGAAGTGATCACCCTGATGGATCGTTGCTGCTACGTCGCCGGACTGTCCTGGGAGCACCTGTACGTGCTCGCGGCGGAGCAGGCGCTCCACGTCCAGCCGCCCGAGCGGGCCGAGTACATCCGTGTGATGAGCGACGAGTTCCAGCGGATCGGTTCCCACGTGATGTGGTACGCCGCCTTTGTCCAGGACATCGGGCTGATGACGCCGTTCCTCTATGGGATGCGCGACCGCGATCTCGTCCTCGACCTCTTCCAGAGCTACACGGGCGCCCGGATGACGTACGAGTACATGCGGGTCGGCGGAGTTCGCAACGATCTGCCTCCGGGGTTCATCGGTGAGGCCCGCAAGGTCTGCGACTGGCTCATCGACCGCTTCGTCGAATACGACCAGCTCTGCCTCAACTCCGACATCTTCCACAAGCGCTGCGACGGCCTCGGCGTGATGAACGCGCGAGCCTGCATCGATCACGGGATCACCGGTCCGATGCTCCGAAGCGCGGGCGTCCGCCGCGACCTGCGGAAGGACCGGCCCTACTCGGCGTACGACCGGCTCGAGTTCGATGTCGCCCACGCGGAGGCGGGAGACGTGACGGCGCGCTACCTCGTACGGATGGAGGAGATGCGCCAGTCGATCCGAATCATCCGCCAGGCGCTCGACTGGCTCGAGCACCACCCGGGGCCAGTGCTGGCCCAGGAGCTCCCCCGCTGGCTCGGAGCGCCGTACGCTCCCGTCGGTCGAGAAGGCTACCTGCTCAAGCGCAACTACCCGAAGGGGCTCGGCTTCTCCGCGATCGAGGAACCGCACGGCGAGGCGCTCGCCTACGTGGTGAACGAAGGATCCGAGCATCCCTATCGCGTGAAGTTCCGCTCGCCCGTGTTCGCCAACGTCAGCGCGGCCCGGCAGTACCTGGTCGGCTACCGGATCGCCGACATCCCCCCCATCATGGGCAGCGTCGACGTCTGCGTCGGGGAAGTCGACCGGTAGGAGGGCGCACGATCGATGACCACTTCGCTGCTTTCCGTCTCCACCGCGCTCTCGTCGGTCCTGCTCAGCGGAGTGGGATCGATCTTTCCGGCGCCGATCCAGGGTTGGCTGACGAACGGGAACACGATCGATGCGCTGGGGATCCTGATCTTCGGGGTCATCCTGCTCGCCGCGAGCATGCTCAACACGATCTTCCTGATCTGGTGGGAGCGCAAGCTCCTCGGGCGGTTCATGGATCGGCGCGGCGCGATGCACGTCGGCTACGCCGGGCTCCTGCAGAACTTTGCAGATGGGTTCAAACTGTTCCGCAAGGACACCGTACGCCCCCGGGACGCGGATTCGATGGGATTCTTCGTCGGCCCGACCGCGTACCTCGTCACGAGCCTCATCATCTTCGCCATCCTCCCCATCTCCACGGGATGGAACTCCGGGAATCTTCCCCTGAGCCTCCTGCTCGCGATCACGATCTTCTCCTTCGCGCCGCTCTTCATCTTCATCAGCGCTTGGTCGAGCAACAACAAGTACTCGCTGATCGGCGGGATGCGCTCCGCCGCGCAGATGATCGCCTACGAGGTCCCGATCCTCCTCGCGATCGTCGCGGTCGTCATCGTTTCCGGCACCTTCAGCCTCGACACGATCGTCACCGAACAGCAGAACTACTGGTACTGGGGACCGCTCTTCCTCGCGATGGTCGTCTTCGTCGCCGGAATGCTCGCCGAGATGGAACGGATCCCGTTCGATCTCCCCGAGGCCGAGGCGGAGCTGGTCGAGGGCTGGAACACCGAGTACGGCGGGATGATGTTCGCGTACTTCATGCTCACCGACTACGTTCGGGTCCTTCTCGGATGCTTCCTCATCGTCCTGCTCTTCCTCGGCGGTTGGACGATGCCGAGCTGGGTGCCGAGCGCCTGGACGAGCTTCCCGCTCGCGGGCATCTTCTGGTTCATGCTCAAGGCGTATGCGGTGTTCACCGTCTTTGTTTGGATCCGGGCCTCGTTGCCTCGCGTGCGCACCGACCAGCTCCTCCGGGTGGGCTGGAACCGCATGATCCCGCTCAGCCTCGTTTCGATCGTGCTCGCAGCGGGACTCGTCCTCGCCAAGTGCCTCCCGGTCTTCGGTTGCCTCCCGAACCTGGGGGGATGAGCAGGTAACGATCCATGGCGGGTGCACAGGTCGAGGAGAAAACGAAGCCGAGCCGATCGATCCTCTGGGTCGCCCGGCCGATGCTCACGGCGGCCCGTCAGTTCGGCCGCAGCCTCCTCCGGCCGAGCACGATCGTCTACCCGTTCGAGCGCCTCGAGGACCCGAAGTTCCGCGACCGCGTCGGGGTGGGCTCCGGCCGGCCCATCGGGGTCGGGCACATCTGGGACAACTACCGAGGCGTGCACGCGCTGAACATCGCCACGTGCATCAGCTGCAACCTGTGCGCGTTCAGCTGCCCGGATCTGTGCATCGACATGGTCACGGTCCCCGGCGGAGACCCGAAGCACCCGAAGAAGAGCCCCCAGATCGACTACGGGAAGTGCAGCTACTGCGGCTTCTGCTCGGACGCCTGCCCCGAGGGCTGCCTCACGATGACCACGCGCTACGAGCTGTCGGTCACCAAGCGCGCAGAGATGGTCTACTCCCCTCAGAAGCTCCAGGAGGTCTTCGAGCGAAAGCTTCCGATGAACCCGGTTCGCGTCGAGCGGCCGGCGAACGAGGACGCGATCCTGCTCGAACCGCTGCTGTGCATCGGATGCAACGCGTGCGCCCGGGACTGCCCCACCAACTGCATCACCATGCTCGATATCCCCAAGGTCGAGCCGAAGCCGGGGGAGAAGGTCGCGAAGCGGATCTGGAAGGAGCCCGTCGTTAACGATTCCGACTGCGTGCGCTGCGGCACCTGCATCAGCGTCTGCCCGAAGGAATGCCTGTTCTGGGGGATTCGCACGTGAGCCCCGAGGAACTGGCGTTCCTCGCCCTCGCCTTGATCGCGATTGTCACGGGCACCCTCGCCCTGCTCGTGCGCGAATTGATCCACACGATCGTCTGGATCGGGGTGTTCTTCGTCGATCTCGCCGCGCTCTACTTCCTCCTCCTCGCCCCGTTCCTGGGGGTCCTCCAGCTCGGCGTGTACGCCGGCGCGGTGACGATCCTGCTCCTGTTCGGTATCATGGTCACGCGCAAACGGATCTTCTCCCGGGAAGCCGCGACCGGGATCACGGCGGTTCCGGTGGCTCTCGCCGTCGTCGCGTTCATCTTCCTGCTAATCGCCTTACCCGAGTTCCCCCAAGGTGAGCTCACGGTCCGTTCCTTCGATCCGTCCCTCCTCTCCCAGAACCTCTTCGGCCCCGGGGGGCCGTGGCTCCTCCTTCTTGGTCTCGTGATGCTCAGCGCGCTGATCGGAGCGATCTACCTCGTGCGGGAGGGCCGCGAATAGATGACGACGCTCGCGATCACCGGGTTCCTCGCGCTCTCCTTCGCGCTCTTCGCGATCGCGATCTTCGGGATCCTCACGCGTCGGAACTTCATCCTGCTCCTGGTCTCGTTGGAGATCGGGATGAACGCTGCGATCCTGAACTTCGTCTACTTCGCCGCGCTGGCGCCCGTGAACGCGGGATCGACGAACGGGCTATCCGGTCAGTCGATCGCGGTCGTGCTGATCGGCTTCGCCGCGACGGAGATTGCGGTGGGACTCGCGATCGTGCTCGCGCTCAACCGTTCGAAGGGATCGATCAACGTCGCCGACTCGACCACCCTGAGGAACTGAGGAGGAGTGTCGATGGACCTGTCGATCCTGTTCGGCTGGGCGTTCCTCGTCCCGCTCCTTCCGGCACTCGCCTTCGTGATCATCGGGGTCTTGGGCGAGCGCCTCGGACGGTTCGAGCACGGAGGCTGGATCGCGGTCCTCCTTTCCGGAGCCGCGATGGTGCTCGGGGTCCTCATCGCGATCGGAGAGATGCTGAACCCGAACACGTACACCGACGTCAGCTACACCTGGTTCCACGTAGGTGCTTCCGGACCGTTCGCCAATGGGGTCTCCTTCGTCGTGGGGACGCTCGTCGATCCGATCTCGGCGTTGATGCTCATCGTCGTCACGGTCGTCGGATTCCTCGTGATGCTGTACTCCGTGGGGTACATGCACCACGACGAGGGTCTCCCTCGGTACTACGCGTTGCTCTCGCTGTTCCTGACGGCGATGCTCGGCGTGGTCCTCTCCGACAACCTGCTCGAGTTCTTCCTGTTCTGGGAGCTTGTCGGTGTCTGCTCGTACTTCCTCATCGGGTTCTACTGGCGCAAGCCGAGCGCCTCGAGCGCGGCGAAGGAGGCGTTTCTGGTCACGCGGATCGGCGACGTGATGTTCCTCCTCGGGATTTTCATCTACTTCTCGGTCTACGCGATGACCGGCCCGAACGGCGGCTGGGCCGCGAACGGTTTCCTGTTCGTTCACGGGAGTGCGTCGTTCATCCCGATCGGCGCCCCGGGGAACAGCACGCTGCTCACCGTCGCCGGTCTCATGCTGCTGGGCGGAGCCGCCGGCAAGAGCGCCCAGTTCCCGCTCGATGTGTGGCTGCCGGACGCGATGGAGGGCCCCACGACCGTCTCGGCGCTCATCCACGCCGCGACGATGGTCGCTGCCGGTGTCTACCTGCTGGTCGTGGGAAGCATCTTCCTTGGGGGGTACACCTCGATCGTCCTGTTCGCGATCGTGGCGGTCGGGGGGTTCACCACCTTCTACGCGGCCACGATGGCCGTCGTCAATACCGACATCAAACGGGTGATCGCGTACTCGACGATCAGTCAGCTTGGCTACATGGTCCTCGCCGTCGGAGCTGGCTTCGCCATGGTCGGCCTGTATCAGTTGTTCACGCACGCCTTCTTCAAGGCGCTCCTGTTCCTCGCCGCGGGCGCCATCATTCACACGATCGTCACGCAGGACCTGTTCCGGATGGGCGGTCTTGCGAAGAAGATGCGCTACACGTCGATCGCGTTCTTGATCGGTGCGCTGGCCCTCTCGGGGATCCCGCCGTTCGCCGGGTTCTGGAGCAAGGACGACGTCCTCGCGTCGGTGTATAGCCAGCTCGGAACGCACCCCGAGTACTGGCCGTTCTTCATCCTGGCCTTCGTAACGGTCTTCCTGACGGCCTACTACATCTTCCGGGTCTACTTCCTCGCCTTCTCCGGCGAACGCGCCCGCGATGCCAGCCTGCCCGAGGCGCACGAGGTCCCGTGGGTGATGCTCGTCCCGATGATGGTCCTTGCCGGGTTCGCGGTCGTTGCCGGACTCTTCGCCTTTGTTCCGAGCTTCGCGGCCCTGTTCACGGGGGTCCCGGGCCTGGCCACCAACGTGCCCCCAGCGTACGGGCCGACCGACCTCCTCCTCTCGGCGATCTCGGTGACGCTGGCGGGCGCCGGGATCCTCCTCGCGTGGGGTCTCTGGGGCAACGGCCGCGTCTACGAACTCCGGGCGAGCTCGCCCGCCCACTCGATCCGCAACCTCCTCCTCGCCCGGTACCACGTCAAGGCGGCCTACGATTGGGTCGGGATGGTCGGCATGTACACGGTCGCCCGGGCCGCCGACTTCTTCGACCGGTTCGTCATCGACGGCGCGGTGAAGGGGTTCGAACGCTCGTTCCGCTCGATGAGCGACGGGATGCGTCGGATCCAGACCGGGCTCGTATCCGATTACGCCGCGTATGTCGTCGCCGGGGTCATCGCGGTATTCGTCCTCCTGCTGTTCGTCGCGCCGTACCTCGCGTCGTTGTTCGGGGGTGGCTAGATGGATTTCTCGACCCTCCCGATCATACCGATCACGCTCGGCACGCTGGCGGCCGGCACGGTGCTCACCTTCGCGAGCGGTCGATGGGCCCGCTGGGTAGCGCTCGCGACCTCGGTCGTCTTCCTCTTCGAGATCGGCCTGATGTTCCTCGGCTACACGAGCTGGCCGGGCCGCTCGAGCTCGTTGGTCCCGCAGTTCGGGGAGTACCAATCGTATTCGTGGATCAGTCTGTCCTGGTTGCAGATCAACTTCACGGTGGGGATCGACGGGATCTCGCTGATCCTGGTCCTGCTGACGGGGTTCCTCCAGATCGCGACGGTCGTGTACACCTGGAACGAGACGAAGCGCCCCGCGGCCTGGTTCGGCCTCGTGCTGATGACGTGCCTCGGGAGCTTCGGGGTCTTTGTCTCGCTCGACGTCCTCCTGTTCTTCCTGTTCTGGGAATCCGTGCTCATCCCGATGTTCTTCATCATCGGGTACTGGGGTGGCCCCAACCGCCGGTACGCCGCGCTCAAGTTCTTCGTGTACACCCACGTGGCATCGATCGTCATGCTCATCGGTCTGCTGGCCCTCGTCTTTTACTCCGGGGCCAGCTCGTTCGACTTCTCCTCGATCTCTGCGGCGGCCCAGGGTCTCACGGGAATCGTTCCGGTGGTGCTCTTCCTCTCGCTGTTCTTCGGTTTCGGCGTCAAGTTCCCGATCGTACCGTTCCACACCTGGCTGCCCGACGCGCATGTCGAGGCCCCCACGGGGGGTTCGGTCCTGCTCGCGGGGCTGTTGCTCAAGCTCGGAGGCTACGGGCTGATCCGGTGGGCGGTGATCATCCTACCGAGCACGCTGACCCAGGTCGATCCGATCCTGTTCTTCGTGGCGTTCCTGTCGATCGTCTGGGGAGCCGTGCTCTCGCTCTCCCAGCGCGATCTCAAGCGGATGATCGCGTACTCCTCGATCAACCACATGGGGATCGTCCTCCTCGCGATCTCCCTGAACTCCGCGCTCGGGCTCACGGCCGCGGTGTTGCTCATGTTCGCGCACGGCGTCGTCAGCGCACTCCTGTTCATGGGAGCCGGGACGTTCCACCACACCTACGGAACACGCGACATCCCGAGCGTCGGAGGCATCAACTCGCGCACGCCGATCCTCGCCTCGCTGATCATGATCGGGAGCTTAGCGTCGCTGGGGTTGCCCGCACTGATCAGCTTCCCCGCCGAGTTCGCGGCCCTGCTCGCCACGTGGGACGGGCTCACGTACCTCGTGTTGATCCCGCTGATCGCGCTCGTCGTGACCGCGGCGTTCTACATCTGGATGATGCAGCGCGTGCTGTTCGGTTCGCCGAAAGGGATCCCGAACGACGCGCACGATGTGCCGCGGGCCGAAGGGCTCGGGATGGGCATGCTCGCGGCGCTCACCGTCCTCTTCGGGGTGCTGCCGTTCCTGCTCGTGAACGTGATCACGATGTCGCCGATCACGGGGTGGCACGGATGAACGGAGGCGATCGATGACCTTCGCCGATTTCGCGCTGCCGTTCCTCCCGGAGATCCTCGTCCTGGTGGGCGTTCTCCTCGTGCTCATCCTCGATGTCTTCGGCGTCAAGCGGATCGAGGTGTTCGGATCGATCACGGTCGGGGCGACCCTCCTTGCGCTCCTGTTCGTGGTCGCGGACCTGGGGTTCCTCCCGTTCGCCGCGCTCTCCACGGTGCCGGCGGGCCGGATCGACATTCCTCTCGCCGTCGTGGGAACCCCGTTGTACTCGTTCACGAGCCTCGGGTTCGTCTTTCAGGCGATCTTCCTCTCGGCGACCCTCCTCGTGAGCCTCGCCTCGATGAGCCGACCGAGCTACGAGAAGGGCGCTGGGGTCTTCTACGCGCTCGTCGGGATGGCCACGCTCGGAATGCTCCTCGTGGGCATCGCCTCCGACCTGATCTTCCTGCTCCTCGCGATCGAGGTGACGGCGATCTCGACGTACCTCCTCGTCGGGTACACGCGCCGCGACCCCCGCTCCCTCGAGGCCGCGATGAAGTTCTACGTCATCGGCGCGCTCTCGACCGTGATCAGCTTCTTCGGAGCGTCACTGCTCTTCGGCGCGTATGGATCGACGAACCTGTACTACCTCCGGAGCGTCGGCGGCGCCGTCGGATACCCCACGCTGATCCTCCTCGGATACGGTCTCCTGATCGCCGGGCTCGCGTTCAAGGTCACGCTAGTTCCCTTCCATGCCTGGGCCGTCGACGTGTACGACGGCGCTCCATCGGACGTCTCGGCGTTCCTCGCGGGCGGCACGAAGAAGATCGGATTGTTCGCGTTCTTCCTGGTCTTCTTGGGACCCGTGCTCTTCTTCACGACCACGGGCACCAGCAATCCGTTCAACGCGGGAGTGTTGAACACGGGGCCGATCTTCCAGATCGTGCTCGGGGTGCTCGCCGTCGTGACGATGACCGTGGGCAACGTGCTCGCGCTGATGCAGAAGGAGATGAAGCGGATGCTCGCTTACTCCTCGATCAGCCAGGTCGGATACATGATGATCGGCATCGTGATCGCCACCTCGCCGGCGATCGCCGGGGCCACGCTGCAGATCTTCTCGCACACGTTCATGAAGACCGGAGCCTTCCTCGTCGTCGCCGCGGTCGCGAGCCTCGGGATCGGCCCGCTCATCTCCGACTGGAAGGGACTCGGGCAGCGCCGGCCGTGGCTGAGCATCGCCTTCGCGCTGATCCTCCTGAGCCTCGCGGGCGTTCCGCTCACGGTCGGCTTCGTATCGAAGTTCGTGCTGTTCAGCTCGGCGGTCCAGGCGCAA
The DNA here is from genome assembly GCA_021826525.1 of Thermoplasmata archaeon. The sequence goes on along the minus strand of JAKAZU010000009.1, from coordinate 16,575 downwards.
GGCTACTTCATCTGGCTCGCGGTCGCCGGTCTGCTCAACAGCGCGATCTCCGTGTTCTACTATGGGCGAGTGCTGAAGGTGATGTTCTTCGACGCACCGGATCCCGAGCCGGAAGCCGGGGTGGCGGGTCCGACCTCCCCGCCGCCCGAGCGCCTGTCCGTGGGCGGCCTCGGGTACGCCCGCGCGAGCGCGATCGCCCTCATCGCCGTCGTCATCGTCACCTTCGGCATCTTCCCCCAGGTGATCCTGGGACCGATCCAGAGCGCGGCGCAGCACTTCCTCATCGCCGGACCGTGAGCCCCATGGAGGAGTTCGACGTGGTGGTCGTCGGCGCCGGGCCCGCCGGCTCCGTCGCGGCCCGCGCCGCGGCTGAATCGGGCGCGCGGACCTTACTGCTCGATCGGCGCGCCGAGCTCGGAGAGCCGGTCCAATGCGGTGAGTTCCTGCCTACCCCGGGCGAGCTCGCCGACATCTTCCACTCCCCGGAGCTGATCGAAGCAGCCTTCCAGATTCCCCCGGAGACGATCCTGCGGGAGACCCACTGGATGGCGTGCGTCTCTCCTTCGGGCCGCCGGTTCCGCTTCCCACTCTCGGGCTACATGGTCTCCCGACGGGCGTTCGACAAGGCCCTGGCCGGCGCGGCGGAGGGAGTCGGGGCCGAGCTGCGCTACCCCGTTGGGGTCGCGCGCGTGAGCGGCGAGCGGGTCGAGATGGTGAACGGCACGACCGTGCGCGCGAAGGTCATCATCGGGGCCGACGGCCCGACCTCGACCGTCGCCCGATCGGTGGGCTTCGCTCCCGCCCGGGAGATGTTCCGCATGATCACCGCGACCGTCGACGGGGTCGGCAGCGATGAGATCGACCTGTACTTCGGACGCTCAGCTCCCGGGGGATACGCCTGGTCGTTCCCGCGCTCGACGGACGCGAACGTCGGCCTCGGTGTCACGAAGCTGCCGCCCGGCGAATCGCTCAGCTCGCTGCTCGATCGCTTCCTCGAACGAGAGGGACTCGGCGTAGCTCGCGATCGGACCCGCTGGTGGGTCCCCATCGGGCCCCCGCCCGACACGCTCGTGTTCGGACGAGCCCTGTTCTGTGGGGATGCCGCGAACCTCGTGATGGCCACGAACGGAGGAGGGATCCCGACGGCGATGCTCAGCGGCTGGCTCGCGGGCCGTGCGGCGGCGCAGCACGCGCGGGAAGGCGCGCCGCTCTCCGGGTACGATCTCGCCTGGCGCGCGGTCCTCGCCCCTCCCCTCGCCCGGGGCCACCGGATCAAGGAAACGACCGACCGGATCGTCCGTTCGGACCTCGCCCTGACGCTGGGAATGAGATATATCGGAGCGTCGGGGTTGGATGCCGTGATGCGCCTGAGGTGGCCGCGCCGCCTCGGGAGGGCTTCGTGACGAGCAGTCATCCACTTCCGGACGCAGGCATCGATTCCTCGGCCCTCGAGGCGGTCGTCCGACAAACGATCGGGGCGGAGGCCCTCGCGGAGCTCTCCGCGCTCCTCCCGGTGCTCGTTCGCGACCTCGCGGACGTCGATTGGCGGGTCGAGCAGGCGCTGGGTTCGCAATACTCCCAACTGAGCGAGGCGGCGCGTTACGCGTGCTCCACCGGCGGCAAACGGGTGCGTCCGCTCCTCATGGCGACGATGGCGCGCGCCCTCGGCGCCACCACCACCCAGCCCCTTTTGTCGCTCGCGGCCGCGTTCCAACTCATTCACACGGCCAGTCTCGTGCACGACGACGTCATCGATCACGCCGATCTGCGCCGAGGCAGACCGTCCATGCCCCGTGCCTATGGAACGGCTCTCGCGATCGTGACCGGCGATTACCTGTTCGTTCGCGCCTTCGAGCTGGCCGCCGATTACCCAAAGTCGATCATCATCCGGTGCGGGGAGGCCTGCGCGGAACTGGTCGAGGGCGAGGTGCTCCAGGAGAACACCCTGTTCGACCTCGCCTCGGGCCGGGAACACTACTTGCGCGTGGTCGAGCGGAAGACCGCGTCGATCGTGGCGGCGGCCCTCTCCTCGGTCGCGGAGCTCGCCGGAGCTCCCCAAGCCACCATCGACGCCGCGGGCACGTACGGCCGGTCGCTCGGCATCTCCTTCCAGATCCGGGACGATCTATTGGATGTCTACGGCGACCCGGACCTATTGGGAAAGCCACTCTATGCGGACTTCCGGGAGGGAAACCCCACCCTCGTCGCGATCGAGACCTACGCTCGGCTCGACCCGAAGCGCCAGACCGAGTTCGAGCGACTGTTCCAACGCCGGCACAAGAAGGCGAGCCACCTCATCCGCATGCGGGAGCTGGCCGATGCCGCGGGAGTCCGAGAGCCGATCGCTCTCGAATCCCAGCTCTGGGCCGAGCGTGCGATCCGCGCGCTCGCTCCGGTCCCCCCGGGACCGTACCGCGTGCTGCTCGAGCGGCTGGCCCACGGGGCGGCCGAGCGCCGGTTCTGAGCGTTCCGCTGGAGCGAAACCTACATAGTCGCCTCGGCCGCATCGAACGGCTCGGACGGGACTTCAACGATGTCTCCGGCAGCCCACGGTACGGTCCATGAATTCGACCACCTTCCGGAGTCCTGGGAGACGTTCGCCCACGTCCCGCGCCGCCCGATCGGCGTGGCCGTGATCTCGGCCCTCATCGCCGCCGTCGGGATGCTCGCCATCGTGGGGGCCGCCTTCTTCCTCATCTCCCATTACATGGGATGGGCGACGCCGACCCGCGTTCTACCGGCCCCTCTCGACTTTGCCGGCGTTCTCGCCGGTCCCTTCGGCGCGATGATCGCCCTCGTCGTGGGCGGGGTGGGCCTCGGGGTGGCGACCAGCCTGTGGCGCCAGGAGGTCTGGGCGCTGTGGACGGTCACCGTGTTCGCCTTCGCCGGGGTCGCCTACTTGGTGCTGACCGGCTCGTTCACGGTGTTCCTCGCCCTCCTCGTGATCCTGGTGGTCTACATGCTTACCGTGCGCCGCTACTTCTACTGACCTCGGCGCGCCGTCCGGACCGAGCTCCGTTCGACTCCAACCTTGGACTTATAGAGGTCCCTCGTGCCTCGCACTCTCGTGGCCCCGGCCCGTTCCATCGCCGAGCAATTGGCGTCGAAGCAGCGCGAGATCTCGGTCGCCGAGTTCTTCGAGCGGAACCGCCAGATCCTGGGGTTCGACAACCCCCAACGCTCCCTCCTGACGACGGTCAAGGAGGCCGTCGATAACGGCCTCGACGCCTCGGAGGAGGCCGGGATCCTGCCCGATCTCCGGGTAGAGATCTCCAAGGAGGGCGAGAGCGGCGATCGGCTGCGGGTGGCGGTCGAGGACCGCGGGCCGGGGATCGTGCGCCGCGAGATCCCGAACGTCTTCGGCCGCCTCCTCTACGGCTCCCGATTCCATTCCAACCGCCAGGCGCGCGGCCAGCAAGGGATCGGGATCTCGGCGGCGGTGCTGTACGCGGGACTCACCACCGCTCGCCCGGCCCGGATCACCTCGAAGATCGCCGAGGAGGAGGGAGCGCGGGTGCTCGAGCTCATCCTCGACACCCAGAAGAACCTGCCCCGGATCCTCTCCGAAGAGGTCCAGCTCTGGGACCGAGAGCACGGTACGCGCATCGAGCTCGTCCTGAAGGCGAAGTACGTCCGCGGTCGGCAGTCTCCGCTCGAGTACCTCCGCGGCACGGCGATCGTCAACCCGCACGCACGGATCGTTCTCGTGGAGCCAGACGGGACCAAGATCACCTTCGAGCGCGCGACGAGCGAGCTACCGCCCATCTCCAAGGAGACGCTGCCGCATCCGTACGGACTCGAGCTCGGCGAGCTCGGCTACCTCTTGAAGGCCTCCAAACGGGAGAACATCCGCGAAATGCTCTCGCGCGACCTCGCCGGCGTAAGCGTGCGGGCCTCGCGCGAGGTCGTGGGCGCGGCCGGCCTCAAAGGCAGCGAGGCACCGGCGTCGCTCTCGGGGGAGGCGCAGGAGAAGCTCCTCGCCGGCCTTCGCGGCGTGGAACTTGTGGCCCCCTCGGCCGAGGGTCTCTCCCCGATCGGTCCCCTGCTCATCAAGCGCGGACTGCGCAACGTGCTCGGCGACGTGCGGCCGGACTTCTTCGCGCCTCCCGTCAGCCGGCCGCCGAAGGTGCGCGGAGGGTTCCCCTTCCTCGTGGAGGTCGGCCTCGTCTACGGTGGCGGACTGCCGGCCGACCAGCCTCTGCAGCTCCTCCGGTTCGCCAATCGGGTCCCCCTGCTCTTCCAGCAGGGCGCCTGTGCGATCACGAGCGCGGTTGGCTCGATCGATTGGCGGCGCTACGGCCTCGATCAGAAGGGTGGGAACGGGCTTCCGACGGGCCCGTGCCTCTTGCTCGTCCACGTGGCCTCCACCAAGATCCCGTTCACGAGCGAGGCGAAGGAGGCGCTCGCTGAGGACGAGGACCTCGACCGCGAGCTCACGCTGGCGATCCAGGCCGCGGCCCGTCACCTGAAGACCCACCTCTCTCGGGTTGGGCGCCGTCAGTTCGCGAGCGACAAGTTCGCGATCATCCAGAAGATCCTGCCCCGGCTCGCGGAGAAGGCGAGCCGTCTGATCGACCAACCCGTGCCCGATCTCGCCCCGGTGATCACGAAGATCATGGACGTGGTGACCCTCGAGCCCACGGTCGTGGGCGATGCGAGCTCGGTGCGGGTCACGGTGGAGATCACCAACTACACCGCTCGGCCCCGCGTCCTCGAGGTCTTCTTAGAGGTCGACCCGACGACCTTCGCCCTCGCCGAGTACGCTCCAACTCCCGAGGGGATCGATCGCGGGCTCGGGCGGGCCTGGTGGACCCTCGACAAGCTGGCCTCCAACGCGCGCACCCGAATCGAGCTAGGGTTCCCCGCCCGGACCGACATCGAGGCCAACGACCTCGATTTCTACGTGGCGGGCGTCGACGAAGCTCATCTCCTGGGCGCCGATCCGCTCCCCGGCGACTGGGACGTTCGGCTTCCCCGCGCGATCATCGAGGCGGCCGAGGCCGCCGAGAGCGGCCCTACCGACGAAGAGGAGGTGGACTACGATGCCGCGGAAGCGGGCGCCCACGTCTCCGAAGACGAAAGCTGAGGAGGAGCCGAAGGTCCGGGCCGATGCCCTGCGGCCCACGATCGACCTCGCGCGGCTCATCCACTCCCAGCTCCTCGAGGGCGAGATCCCGCGGATGCGCCTGCCGCTGCGGACCAAGCAGAACATCGCCTTCCAGATGCGCGAAGGCGTCTGGCGGCTCGGCAAGGCGACCGGGACGCGGAGCGCCCGCAAGCTCGATGGTGCCTTGATGCTCCTGAGGACGTTCTACCTCGTCGATTTCATCAACGAGATGGCCCGCGACGGGAAGACATCGACGTTGCGGGAGCTCTACTACATCAGCGAAGGATGGGAGGAGGGCAAGTTCCACAGCGAGGACGAATCGAACCTCCTCGTCGAGGACCTCGAGGTCATGTGCTCGCGCCTGCGCGAGGACTTCCGCCTCCACCCCGAGGAGAACGGAGCCAGCATCATCGGCGACATCACGATCCGCGAGCGGAACCGCAAAGGAGCGGTCAAGACGATCAACTGCCGGGAGGACGTCGGAGACGGGGGATACGCGCTCCCGTCGAACGTCGAGAAGGAGAAGATCGAGTTCGTGAAGGCGAAGGCCAAGTTCGTCATCGCCATCGAGTGCGGCGGGATGGTCGACCGGCTCGCCGAGAACGGGTTCGACGAAGCGAACGATGCGCTCCTCGTGCATCTGAAGGGGCAGCCGGCCCGCTCGACGCGGCGCTTCCTCAAACGCGTGAACGAGGAGCTGAAACTGCCCGTGGTGGTGTTCACCGACGGGGATCCCTGGTCGTTCCGCATCTTCGCGAGCGTCGCCTACGGCGCGATCAAGACCGCGCACATCTCCCAGTACCTGGCGACCCCCGGAGCGGAGTTCCTCGGTGTGACCGCCTCTGACATCGAGAACTACGACCTTCCCTCCGACCGGCTCAGCGAGGTCGATATCAAGGCCCTGCAGGCCGAGCTCTCCGACCCTCGCTTCGCAACGGCCGAGTGGCGCTCGGAGATCGAGCTGATGCTCAAGAACGGAAAGAAGGCCGAGCAGCAGTCCCTCGCGAAGTACGGCCTCAACTACGTGACGGACCACTACCTGCCGGAGAAGCTCAAGGAGATGGGCGTTCTCTGACGACGTGCGGCGCGCCGGCGATGCGGCGCGCGCCGTGGGCCGCCCACGCGATCAGCGCGACCAGCACGGCCAGGAACCCGAACTGGATCGAGGCGAGGCCGAGCGGGACCGCGCCCGACGCCAGTCCGGCCCCGACGGACGCCATTCCGACGAGCACTACGAACGCCCCGAGGCTCGCGCCCAGGACGTGGCCGGGTTCCCGGCGCAGTCCGGCGGCGAGCGCGATCATCGCGACGGTGAGGAGGGCGAGAAGACCCGCCGCGATCTCGTGGAGCGCACCAACCCACGTCGCGGGCGACGCAAGGCACGCGGGGAACGCCGGGCAGGTGGCGGTCTCGCTCGTCGTGCCGAGGACGATGAGCGTGGCCGCGACGAGGCCCACCGCGATCGCGACGAGCCCCACCGAGTAGAGCGCGCGGGCACGACGAGCGAACGTGGTCATGGAGGTGGCGGGGGAGCGCCGCGCCGGTTTATCTCCGAGCTACCGCAACCGGGCGGCGCTAGGCGAGCCCGAGCGCGCGCCGACCTTCGTCGGAGAGGACGCGGTCGAACTCTTCGCGGGCGACGTAGACGAACGAGTCGGGCGCGAGCGCGACGCGTCGGAAGTCGAACCCCTGCTCTCGGAACTCGGTCCCCTCCGCCGCCGACTCGACCGCCGTGCCGGCCTCGCGCGGGCCCGGCCGCACGCCGTCCGGGGCGAGGAACAGTAGATCGGCGCCGATGTCGAGGACGACGGAGGCGCGAGGGACGATGACCCGCAGGTGGATCAGGCGGGGGCGCAGGCGGCTCTCGCTCTCGGTCTCGGTCCGGGTGAACACGACGAACTCGATCCCGCCCACGGTCGCGAGCCGATCGTAGGAGAACGACTTGTGCCGGAACTCGAGGATGTTCACCTCAAAATCGGAAGGTTCGAGCACGCGCGCGGAGAACCGGGTTCGCTACATAACGGGGGTCGGGCGCGGAACGTTCCTGTCCCGGCCCGCGTCCGCCCTCGACCAGCCGCCGGTAACGCTAATAAGCCATAGAGGCACCGCGACCCCACTCGGATTGGGGTGCGATGAAACGTAGCTCGCGCGCATGGAAGAAGCGCGGCCACATGCGATGGAAATGGCGCAAGAAGCGGATGCGCCGACGCATGAGGGCCCAGAAGATGCGTAAGCAGTGAGGGCCGGCCGGCCTTCACTGCAACCGGATCCGCTCCGTTCGGAGCGGATCCCCTTCCCCGGCGTTTACCAATCGAGACGGGCGAGCTTGCGGGCCTCTTTGGTGGCTTTCTTCCACTCCTTGTAGTGGGCCTTGCACAGAGGCGCCCGGCGCCCCTTCTCCGAGAGCTGCGGGAACGCTTTGCGCGCCTCGGTCACGGCGAGGTTGCGTTCGGCCTCGCCCCCGCAGCCCGGGACCGCGCAGAGGGAAGGCGTCGGGGCCTCGGGGCTCACCGGCGGCCCCGCTCCCGGAGGACCTCGGAGACGAGGTCCGGGATCTCAAAGGGGAACCGCCCGACCCGCGCACCGGCGGCCTCGAGCGCGGCCTGCTTCGATTGCGCGGTGCCCTTTCCACGCGAGATGATCGCTCCGGCGTGGCCCATCCGTTTTCCGGCGGGTGCGGCGCGGCCGGCGATGTAGGCCACCACGGGCTTGGTGAAGTATTGACGGATGTACTCCGCGGCGTCCTCCTCGGCGGTGCCTCCGATCTCTCCGACCAGGACGAGGAGATCGGTGTCCGGGTCGTTCTCGAACCAGGGAAGGGCATCGACGAAGGAGGTGCCGACCACGGGATCTCCCCCCAGGCCGATGCAGGTCGACTGGCCAAGACCGTTCTCGCGGATCCCGTTGACGATCTCGTAGGTCAGCGTCCCGCTTCGGCTGATGACCCCGACGCGTCCCGGGCGGAAGACGACGTTCGGGATGATCCCGACCTTCGCCTTCCCCGGCGAGGCGACGCCCGGGCAGTTCGGGCCGACGATACGGGTGCCCCGCTCCTTGGCGTAGTGGTACATGATGAGCATGTCGTGGAACGGGATGTGCTCGGTGACGATCACGACCAAGCGGATGCCCGCGTCCACGGCCTCGAGGAGCGCGTCCTTCGCGAACGGCGCCGGAACGAAGATGCACGAAGCGTTCGCCCCCGTTCGATCCACGGCCTCTTGGACCGAGTCGAAGACGGGAACCCCTTCGACCTGGGTGCCGGCCCTACCGGGGGTCACGCCGGCGACGACCTTCGTGCCGAAGAGCTTCATCTGGAGCGTATGCCCGCTCCCCTGATGGCCCGTGATGCCCTGGACGACCACCCGCGTATCCACGTCGACGAGGACGCTCATGCGCGACCTCCCGCCGGCGCGGGGCCCTGGGCGGCCGCGACGACCGACTGGGCCGACTCCTTCAGGCTCGAGAGCGCCGTGATGCCCGCCTTGCGGAGGATCTCGATCCCCTCGACCTCGTTGTTCCCGCGGATCCGCGCGACGAGCGGGAAGCGCTCGGCCGGCGGGATCTGGCCCATCGCCTGCACGAGACCGGTCGCGACGGTGTCGCACCGCGTGACGCCCCCGAAGATGTTCAGGAACACGGCCCGCGGTCTCGCTTGAGCCATCAGAAGGAACGCCTCGGACACCTTCGCCGGGTCGTCCGTCCCCCCGAGGTCGAGGAAGACCCCCGGGTGGCCCCCGAACTCCATGAGCACATCGAGCGTGGCCATCGTGAGCCCGGCCCCGTTCGCGATCACGCCGATGTTGCCGTCGAGTTGAACGAAGGCGATCTCCTTCTCCCGTGCGATCTCCTCGAGCGGGGTCCGGTCGTCTCGGATCTCGGAGTACTCCGGATGCCGAAACGCAGCATCATCTTCGATGATCACCTTGGCGTCCAGGGCGACCAGTCCCTCTCCGACCACCGCGAGCGGGTTGATCTCGACGAGCTCGGCATCCTCGGCGTTGAACGCCTTCCACAAGGCGTCGAGCAGCAGCGAGAGGGCCTTGCTCGGGGCTCCTGTGAGCCCGAGCGACTGGGATGCGCGACGCTTCTCGTACCCGGCGAGGCCGGGGAACGGGTGGATCGGCTGGCGGACGATGGCCGAGTCCTCCACGGTCTCGATCTCGACTCCTCCCTGGGAGCTCGTTAGGAGGATGGGGACACGCGCGCTCCGATCGAGCGTGATCGCGACGTAGAGTTCCCTCCCGATCGCGAGCTTGCCTTCGAGGAGGACCTCGCGGACCCGCTCTCCCTTGAACTCGAGTGCGAGGATCGCCTCCGCCGCCGCGCGAACCTCTTCCGGGGTGTTCGCGAATCGGACGGCCCCGCCCTTCCCACGGCCCCCGGCGAGCACCTGGGCCTTGATGACGCAGGGGAGAGGCACGCTGCCGTCCCGGACCCACTGCTCGGCCTCCGCGGGGCTCCGGGCGACGCGCCCGGGGGGTAGTGGAACCCCATACTTTCGAAAGATCTCCTTGCCTCTCCACTCGGCCAGTTTGACCATGCTTGCGCGCCTCGCTCGCGCGAAGGTTGCAACGTATTAAGGCCGATGGCGCCGCACCGTGGGCTTCCGGGATCGGGCCGCCCGGGCCGGGGGTCGCGCCCGGCGGTTGCTGAGCTCGCGTCCGACGTCGTCGAGCAACTTTCCCGCGAATGTGCTCTTGGGGCCCCGGATCCAGTGACGGCCCCCGCCCGGAGGCAGCACGAGGGCGTCCGTGGTCGGGCTCCCCATCGTAGCGACGTCGTTGGCGATGACCCAATCAAGACCGGCGGCACGCTGCAGGCGGCGCGCGGAGGCCTCGAGCTCCTCGTCGGATCGATCGGCTTCGAGCTTGAACCCGATGAGTCGCGTGGGAGGGGGGGCGAGCCGTCGCAGCTCGGGGAGCACTTTGGGGGCCGGGCGCAGGACCAGTTCGAGATCCCCGCGATCGTGGGACGATATCTTCCCCGACGCACGCGTTGTCGTGAAATCCGACAACGCGGCGGGCACGAGGATCGCGGAGGTCGCGCGAAGCTCCCGAGCCCGGCGGCGGGCCAACGCGCGAAGGTCCGGGACACTTCGCCAGGTGCGAGTGGCCAGGAAGGAGGGTATGGGCACTTGCATCGGCCCGGCCCACAGCTCCACGTCCGCCCCCCGGAAGTGCGCCTGCACGGCAAGGGCGATCCCGGTAGCGCCACTGCTCTCGTTGGTGATCGATCGGACGCGGTCGATGGGCTCGCGGGCGGCCCCCGCGATCACGACGACCTTTCGTCCGGCCCATGGGCCGCGGGCCGCGCGGTGCAGCACCGCCGCGGCGACCTCCTCCGGGGTTGCCAGCTTCTCCTCGCCCTCGACCGTCTGACCCTGGATCAGCTCGATTCCCCAGGAGCTCAGCTTCGCGAGGTTCTCTCGGACGGCGGGGCTGAGTCCCATGTGGGCGTGCATCGCGGGGGCGATCAGCATCGGAACGCCGCCGCCGAGGGCCATCGAGGCGCAGGCGGTCACCGGAGTGTCGTCGATCCCGTGTGCGATCTTCGCGATCGTGTTCGCGGTCGCCGGGGCGATGAGGTAGAGGTCCGCACGTCCTTCGCCGGGGCCGAGCAGGGTAACGTGTTCGACGTTCCCGCTCAGTTGCACCACCGGGGGATGGCCCGTGGCGAACTCGATGACCTCCGGAGTCACTAGGCGGGTCGCATCCGCGCTCATCACGGCCTGGACGTCGGCGCCATGGCGTATCAGCTCGCGAGCGATTCGGGGAACCTCGATCGCGGCGACCGATCCCGAGATCCCGAGCACGATGCGTCGCCCGGCAAGGAGGGACGTCGCTCGACCGCGGATCGATTCGCTCGGGTGGACCATGGATCACTGCTCCCGGCGGGCGCAGGGAGCTTCGGGAGCGTATAGGCCGGCCCCCTTAAGACGGTCGTTCCGCTTTGCCCCTCGATGCCCTCACGGAAGCCCCGTCCGCGCCGCACGGCGGCTCGAACGACGCCGCTGGGGATCGCTCCGCTCGAGGGCCCGGAGCTCCCCCTTGTGGGCCTTGCCTCGGAGTCGTCCTTCGTGGCCGTGCCGGCGGTCCGTGTCACTCCCGCAAGCGTAGCTCCGCGTCGGGTGCGCCGGGGCGTGGTGGTCTTCGACTTGGACGGCACGATCCTGGACGATCTCTCGCTGATCAGCCACGTGGCGTCGGACGTGCTGAACAAGGCGTTCGGGACCCCGCCCGAGGAGGGCCGGATCCACTACCTGGCCACGACCGGGATGCCGTTCGAGGCGCAGCTCGCCCAGCTGTACCCGGACGCCCCTGCGGCCCTGCGTGCTTCGACGGCGCGGACCTTCCACCAGCGCAAGATCACCGAGGCCTACGCCCACGCCGGGACGTTCCCCGAGATCCCCAAACTGCTCAAGCGGCTCGATCGAGAGCAGTGGACGATGGTCATCTCCACCGGTGCGGAGGCCGAGATGGCCGATCTGATGCTCGAGCGAGAGGGGTTGCGGTATTGGTTCGAGGACGTCCTCGGCTCCAAGGATGGGACCAAGCGCGAACACCTCGCGGAGTACCGCCGACGATACCCCGGGGTCCCTCTGTTCTTGGTGGGAGATTCACGCTTCGACATGGAGGCCGGCCGCGGCGTCCCCGGAGCCCTCGCGGTCGCGCGCGCCACCAGCCTTCATGGCTGGACCCTGACGCCGGAGGATCTGCGACGTTGGGGAGCCGCGTGGGCGGACTACTCGCTCGCGGGCCTACCGGAGGCGCTCGCCTCTCTCGAGATCGGACCCGCGGCGCCGTCGAAGGTCGCCGCGAAGAACCGCCCGGGAGCCGCGCGCCGGCGCGGCGCGAAGTAGGGCCGGGACCGAGAGTCTCAGGAAACGGGGGATGGCCCCGTCTCGCTTTGAACCCGGGTCGAGGGATCCACAGTCCCCCAGGATAGGCCAAGCTACCCCATCCCGGCCACGCCGGCCGGAGTTCGGGCCAAGATGAAAAGCCTTGCTCGCGGCGGAACCACCCGCCGGTCGCTTCTTCACCGAGGCAGGGAGGAATTCTCGCGCTCCAGGAATGCTTGCCGCGCGTGTCGTTCGGCGCGTCCGGCGTAGACAAAAAACACGCCGAGGCCGACACCGAGCGCTACGTACGCGTAGAGGTACACCCCTTCCCACGCGATCCCTGCGGCCGCGAGCGCGACCCAGAAGCTGACGCCGAGCGCGATGAGGAGCGCTCCTCCGATGACGAATCCCGTTTCGCGGAGCATTCGAGTGGTGCCCTGTTCCCGGCAGGCCCCGTTGGGTTAAGACCGTGCCGTCGGGCCGCCTCCCCGGCCCGTGCCGTTATGACCTCTGCAGTTGCTCCGGGTGCGATGGCGTTCACGCCCTTCGCGTCGGTCGACCGCGAGGCCCTGCGCTGGCTCCGCGCCGGCCCGACCTCGCCCGAGTTCCAGCTCCTCTCGGGGCCGGTGCTGGTCGGTTCGCTCTCCTGGACGAGGGCCCAGGGATCCCTCGCGCTCGCTCGCATCGCCCTTCGGGAGTTCACGATCAAGCGGGTCGGTTTCCTCAACCCCCACATCACCGTTCGGCGGAAGGGGGAGGAGAAGGATCTCGCCCGCCTCACCAGTCACCTCAGCCACCATCGCATCGAGCTCGCCGGCGGCGCCCACTATGACCTGAAGCGCGCGGGACTTCTCGTTCCGGCCTGGCAGCTTCTCTCCGACGATGGAACGGAGCTCGCGCACGTCGAGCCCGTACGGGAAGGCCGTCGTCTCGACGGAGGGACCGTTCAGGTATCCGCTCCCGCTCGTGACCTCACCGAGCTTCCCCTGCTCCTCTTCCTAACGTGGTACTTCATCGTCCTCTCCTGGCGCGAGGACGAAGCCGTATCTGAATGGACGGACCACGCCGAAGGCCAGTTCTGAGACCGCCCTGTACCGCGCGCGCTCACTTCGGGGCTGGCGGGAAGCCCACCGCCCGGAGCAGGCGCGGGATCATCACGTCGTATCGCGGGCCCTTGTCGAAGTGGCCTCCGGCAAACTCCTGGAGATCGATGGAGACCCCCTGGCGGCGTGCCTCCGCCGCGAAGATCCGGGAGGAGACATCCAGCCCGAACTCGTCCTTCAGGCCTCCATCGGCGTAGACATAAGCGAGCGATCGGAGCGCGGATCGGTACCGCTCCTCACGGATCATGCGGACCGGGTCCCAGGCGAGCCACCTCGCCCAGACGTCGGGGCGGAGCTCCCCGGAGTCGAGGTCAAACGGTAGGTCGAATCGGCCCGGTTCGGAGTCGATTGGCGAGTAGCAGGAGGCGTACGCCATCGTCGACAGCGCCTGCAGATCCTCGTTCTTCGGCCCGAAGTCGTCGGTCGGAGTTTGGAACAGCTTGCGTAGCAGTGCTTCCGGCCCCCCGGCTTTGCGGATGGCGCGGAGCGCGTGGGGGAAATCCGGCGGATAGCAGTACTCAAAGTACATGTCCCCCGCGTTCGACGCGGCGGCGCGGAAGACATCGGGGTGCCGCAGGGCTAGGAACAAGGCCCCGTACCCTCCGCTCGAAGTTCCCAGAGTGACGGTCGGCCCCGTGCGGTACTTTTCCTGGACCATGGGAACGATCTCGTCAACGACGTAATCCTCGTAGCGTCCCGTGGCGCTCGAGTTCATGTACTGGCTCCCTCCGAGCGTCGTGATGCAGTCCGGCCCGACCATGACGGCCTCGGCTGCGGCGCCGCTCCGGATGAGGCGATCGAACCGCGCGACGATCGACTCGCGCAGGTAGTCCGAAGAACGGAAGTGGGCCGGGCCGGCCCCCGTGTACCCCGAAAGCAAGACCAAGAGCGGTCGGCCTTCGGTGCGGCCGGATGGTGGGATGTAGACGGGCACGCTACGCTCGGCCGGGTCTCCCCATGGATTCCCGCGGAGCACCGCACTCGTGAACCGATGGGTCTCGATCCGGCCGCTCAGCGTTGGGGGGAACATCTCTTCGGTGCGTGCGTAGGTCGGGACCTTCCAGGACATGGCACCCCCATTCCGAAGAGGGGCTTACGGGTTCTGTTCGGGGGCGCTTGCCCGCGCACTCTTTGGATGCCGCGGGAGTGAGGTACGTGTTAGCGCCGGCTTGAATACGGCTGCGGGCTCGTTTCTCACGGAGCCGGCATGGAGAAGTGGGGTGCGGAAGCGTTCCGCGGGGACCGCCTCGGCCGTCCCGGAGATTGGGGAGTCTGCTTCCTCGCCGACTGGTGCCCCTTCTGCCGGGCGTACGCGCCCTTGTTCCAGAGGCTCGATGGGGTCGCTCCGTTCCCCCTCGCCGTCGCCGACGTGACGGATCTCGAAAGTCCTCTGTGGGACACCTTTCACATCGACGTCATCCCCACGCTCGTCGCGTTCCGCGACGGAAAGGCGATCTGGCGCAAGGACGGGGTGCCAATGGTCGGACTCAACGCGGGGGACCTTGACGAGCTACGCAAAGCGCTCGCCCGGTGACTCCGGCCCCGCTCTGCACTCCCTGCCGGCCGTCGTCGGGGTTTTTGACCCCCTGGCGGCTTCCGGGTGACCGTGGAACCCACCTCGAAGCCCGTAGCACTCGTCACGGGAGGAGGTACGGGTCTCGGGCTTGCGATCGCGGCGGGGCTGGCCGACGACGGGTACGACCTCGCGATCGCGAGCCGATCGGACGAGCACCTGACCCGCGGTTCGGCCGCCTTGCGCCGGCACGGGGCTCGGGTCGTCGCGGTCCGGACAGACGTGCGGGAGCCGGATCAGGTCGATCATCTCCTTGCGGAGATCCAGCGTGAATACGGACGACTCGACGTCCTCATCAACAACGCCGCCGGCAATTTCCCGATCGCCGCCGAGTCGTTGTCCCCGAACGGATGGAGAGCCGTTGTAGGGATCGTCCTGGATGGAACGTTCTTCTGCTCGCGGGCGGCTTTTCCCCTGCTCTCTCGCTCGCCCCACGCCTCGATCGTCAACATCATCGCGGCGTACGCGTGGATGAGCGGGCCGGGAACCGTGCACTCGGCGGCCGCCAAGGCCGGAGTGCTAGCGCTCACGCGGACCCTCGCGGTCGAGTGGGCCTCCCGGGGGATCCGGGTGAACGCGGTCGCTCCGGGACCGATCCGCACGGAGGGCACCGATCGGCAACTGTGGACCTCGGAGGAACTCGTCGAGCGGGTCCGGCGCGGCATCCCCATGGGACGGTTCGGAACTCCGGAGGAGATCGCCGACGCGGTTCGCTTCCTCGTGAGCTCTCGGGCGGGCTACATCACCGGCCAGGTCCTCGCCATCGATGGGGGCCAGTGGCTCGGCACGGGGGTCATGGAGCTCCTCCAGCCGTTCGCATCCGACCGCTCCTCAGTGCCTCCCGGGAAGCCCCCGGGGTGACGCGTCGATTTCTCTCGGCCCGGGGGCGGCGACAGACCCACGAGCCAGGCACGGCGAGGGCGGGGCCCAGATGGTCGAACTCCGAGGTCGCACCTACTACGCGGGCCGTAGGCAGAACGCGGTGGGGTCGGGACCGGCGCGGATCACATCGTCGGGACGTTACGTTCGACGAGGAACGCGAGCAGCGTGGCGACGTACAGGTCCGGGTGGGTGATCTGGGGATCGTGCCCCGCGTCGCGCAGCTGCCGCACGGTCGCGTTAACGAGCGCTCGCTCGAGCGCTGCGCTCATGCGGTGCAGGAAGGCCGGGCTCACCGTTCCCTCCGTCAGGAGGATCGGGATCAGCAGCTCGCGGAGGCCCGGTCCCGTCGGAGGTCGTTCCGTCGCCCGGTCGCTGAACTCCTCCAGCCATCGCGGAGCGTAGCGCAGCAGCTCGGCCCTTGTCTCGGGCCGGAACCGATCCCACGCTGTCGCGTCCCCAGCGAAGTGCCCGAAGAGGTCGCGAGCTGCCCCTTCCAGGTCCCCGCGCCGGATGCGGTCCTGCTCTGCATGAAGGCCCGCGCGCATGCGCTCGGCCTCGGGCGCCGTCGCCGGATCGTCGTCCAGCAGACCCAGGTACGGCGGCTCATGCAGCGACAGGCTGCGCACCAGTTCGGGCCGGTCCACGGCGAGGCGGAGCGCCACCATCGCCCCGTAGGAGTGTCCGACGAGGTGGGCCGGATAGTGGTCCGTGGCCTCGAGCAAGGCGCCCAGATCGGCCGCGTCGCTCTCCAGAGCGTGGGCACGAGGCGCGAACGTGCTCTGCCCGTGCCCCCGACGGTCGTACGCGATCACCTGCATCGACCCGGCGAGCCCCGGAAGGACCGCGCGCCAGGAGCGTAGGTCGACCCAGGACCCATGCACGAGTGCGGCCGGATCTCCCTCGCGGCCCTGGGCCATGTAGTGGAGCTCGACTCCGTTCGCGTGGATGCTCGGCATCGATCGCTCCGACCGCTCACCGACGACGCGCGACGTAGAGGACCGCGAGGGAGTTCGCCGGCGCATTGTGGGTCTCGACGCGATGGAAGCCGCTCGCGTGCAGTAGCCGGCGTGCC
>JAKAZU010000008.1 GCA_021826525.1 Thermoplasmata archaeon | reverse complement strand
GCGAACGGCTCGGCGTCGCGATGGCGACCGAGATGCCGTTCACCGCGATCTCGCCTCCGGTTGCGCACCACCTCGAGACCCTCCTCGAGGCCTGCGACGCGGTCGTCGTTGCGCCGGTCCCCACCGGCAGCGGGAACCTCGCCAACTGGTCGATCCTCGCCGGATGGGCCGGACGCCGCCCCATCGCGCTCCTCCCGATGCCCCGGGAACCGGCGTGGGACTTCACGGGCGGGGCTGCGACCCGCTTGCGCGAGGAACTCCTGCGATTGGGCGGGGAGGAGGTCGGTGGGGTGGATGACGTGGTCCGCTGGCTGCGCGCCCGTCTTCCCGATGCGGCGACGCGATCGTCCCGTCCTTCGGGGTGACGGTCGCTACGAACGCTTCGGCCGGCTCGCGCGCGTGGAGGAGGGAGACGTTCGGGCCTCCGCTTCCTTGCGGAGCGCGCGCACGCGGTCCCGGATGCGCGCCGCCTCCTCGAAGTCGAGCCGCTCGGCGGAGAGGCGCATCTCCTCTTCGAGGTTGGCCAGGAGGAGGGGGAGGCGGGCCTTCCACTTCGGTCCGAGCCCCTCCACCGAGAGGTCGCCGGACGGAGCCGATTCTCCCTCCGCGAGCAGCGAGCGGACCTCCTTGCGGATCGTCTCGGGAACGATCCCGTGCTCGACATTGTAAGCGACCTGCGCCTCGCGCCGGCGCCGCATCTCGGCGATGGCCCGCTCCATGGAGCCGGTGAGCCGGTCGGCGTAGAGGATCACCCGCCCCTCGACGTTCCGGCTCGCGCGGCCGGCCGTCTGGACGATCGACGTCTCGCTCCTCAGGTATCCTTCCTTGTCGGCGTCGAGGATCGCGACCAGGCTCACCTCGGGAAGGTCGAGGCCTTCCCGCAGGAGGTTGATCCCCACGAGGACGTCAAAGCGGCCCAATCGCAGGTCGCGCAGGATCTCGATCCGCTTGAGGGTCTCAATCTCGCTGTGGAGGTAGCGCACGCGCATCCCCTCGCGCGCGAGGTAGTCGGCGAGCTCTTCGGAGGTCGCCTTCGTCAAGGTGGTGACCAGCGCCCGGTCGCCCCGGCCGATCGTCGCCTTCAGCTCGCCCAGGAGGTCCGCGATGTGACCTTTCAGGGGACGGACCTCGATCGGCGGGTCGACGAGGCCGGTCGGCCGGATGATCTGCTCGACGATCCCAGCGCTCATCTTCCGTTCGAACGGCCCCGGGGTCGCGCTGACGAAGACGGCCTGGGGGACCCGGGTGAGGAACTCGGGGAAGGTCAGGGGCCGGTTGTCCCGACAGGAGGGAAGGCGCCAGCCGAACTCGACCAGGTTGTCCTTGCGGGCCCGGTCACCCTTGTACATCCCCTCGAGCTGCGGGACGCCGACGTGGGATTCGTCCAAGAAGACGAGGAAATCGTCCGGAAAGAAGTCCAGCAAGGTGTACGGCGGCTCGCCGGGCTTGCGTCCGGCGAAGTAGCGCGAGTAGTTTTCGATCCCCGAGCAATAACCGGTCTCCCGGATCATCTCGAGGTCGTACTCGGTCCGGCTCTTGATCCGCTGCGCCTCGACGATCTTCTCCTCCCGTTGGAACTCGGCGACCCGGGCCTCCTTCTCCCGATCGATCTCCTGCAAGACCCCTTCGAGGCGTTCGTCGATCGTCAGGAAGTGCGTCGCCGGGAAGATCGCGAGCTGGCCGACCTCCCGCACCTCCTCTTGGGTGACCGGATCGAGCTCGGTGATCGATGCGATCTTCTTGTCGTCGAGCCCAATCCGGTGCACGGTCTCCCCGGCGCCCATCACGTCGATCATGCTGCCCCGGACCCGGAAGCGCCCGCGTTTCAGCTCCACGTCGTTCCGCTGGTACTTCATCCGGACGAGCTGCTCGAGCAGTTCCTGCCGGCGCACCTCCTTCCCGACGGTAATGTCGACGACGTTGGCCCGGTAGTCTTCGGGGGAGCCGAGGCCGTAGATGCAGCTCACCGACGCCACGATCAGGACGTCCCGGCGCGTGAGCAGCGCCTGGGTCGCGCGGTGGCGTAGCCGGTCGATCTCCTCGTTGATGGAGGCATCCTTCTCGACGTACAGGTCGATCTGCGGGACGTAGGCCTCGGGCTGGTAGTAGTCGTAGTAGCTGACGAAGTACTCGACGGCGTTGCGCGGGAACAGAGCGCGGAACTCGCTGACGAGCTGGGCGGCGAGCGTCTTGTTCGGGCTGACGACGAGGGTGGGCCGCTGGAGTCGCGCGATGGTATGCGCCATCGTGAACGTCTTGCCGCTGCCCGTGACACCGAGGAGGGTGACGAACTTTTCGTGGTGCTGGATGCGCTCGACGAGCTCGGAGATCGCCTTCGGCTGGTCCCCCTGAGGGGCGAGATCGGTCTCGAGCTCGAAGCGCCCCGGAAGGACCGGCCGCTCAGCGGAGGCGAGATTCATGGCGAAGCGCCGCTCCGCGGGGCGCGGCCGTACCCGTGGACGTCGAGGACCACCGGCGAGAACCCGAGAGGTTCCAGTTCGGCGATGACCCGGCTCGATATCGGTTCGCGCGTCAGGCGGGGTACCGACTCCGGCTCGACCTCGACGCGGGCGGAACTCCCCGCCACCCGAACCCGAACCTGACGGAACCCGTGCGATCGCACGATCGTCTCCGCTCGCTCGATGCGAGCGAGGAGTTCGGCGGTGATCGGATGGCCGTGGCGCACGCGAGAGGACAGGCATGCATCGCTCGGCTCGTCCCAGTTCGGCAGACCCCGCTGCTGGGCCGTGCGGCGCACTTCCGCCTTGCCCCATCCCGCCTCGGCGAGAGGGTGGCGGAAGCCGGCCCGGTCCATCGCGACCAGGCCCGGCCGGTCGTCCGCGAGATCGTCCCGATGCACGCCGTCCAGGTACTGGACCGCGCCCCACTCTTCTCCGGCCTCCCGGAGGGCTCGGGTCTCGAGGGAGCGGCAGAAGAAGCACCGGTCGGAAGGGTTGGAGCGGTACTCGGGAAGGGCGAGGGGGTCCACCGATCGAACCCGATGTACGATCCCGATCGCGCGGGCGACCGATCCCGCGCGCTCGACCTCGCGGGCGGAGACCGCGGGTCCCGCCAAGGTCATCGCGAGCGCGCGTTCCCCGAGGGCTTCGAACGCCAGCGAAGCGACCAACGCCGAGTCCACGCCACCGGACATCGCGATCAGGGCGGGTCCTCCGCCGCGGAGCTGCCGCACGAGCTCGTCCGCGGACTCGCGAAGGCCCGCGCGCGGGGTTGGGATGGAAGGCGGCATGACCGAAGCCCAGAAGACGGGCCGATATACAACTCCCCACCCGTAACGAGGCGCGCGCCGTTCCGGTCCCGGACCCTTTAACCGTCTACGACCGTCGCGGGGGCGATGCGCACCTGGGAGCGGTATCTCCCGGAGATCGTGGCCGCGGCGACGCTCCTCGTCGCTACGGCGATATCGCTCGTCCTTTTCTCCCGCTACGGCACGTACACCACCGCGTTCAGCGTCGTCTGGGGGATCGCCACCCTCAGCTCGGTCAGCCTCTTCTTCGCGGTCCGTCGTTCGGGCGAGGACTGGCACCGGAAGCTTCGGATCCTGTTTCTCATCGGCCTGGTCCTGGGGTTCGTCAGCATCTTCACCGGGATCGGCGGCAACGGGACGGACGAACCGTATGCGATCTGGGGCTACCTCAGCGAGCTACTCCATGGCCAGGACCCGTACACGACCCTTCTCACGATCCACTACACGGCCCACGTCCTATGGTTCTGGTCGGCGCCGGTGACGAGCTCGACGTACTACACGTACCTCCCGTTGCTCCTGTTCTTCCAAGTCCCGGCGGGCGGCGATCTCCCCACCCAAGCGATCGGCTACGAGCTGCTGGCCCTCGCGTGTTGGGCGGGAATGGTCTACGTCGTGCGGAAGGATCCGTTCGCATCCCTCGCGCTCGCGTCTCCCGTCGTGGCGCTCATCGCGGCCAACGGATTCGACGACCTGCTGGTCCTGTTCTTCATGACCCTCAGCCTGCGCGGGTGGACGACCGGAACGAAGTCGAAGGTCGTCGAGTATCTTACCTACGGGATGAAACAGTTCGCGAACGTCTTCTGGTTCGTCTACTATCTCCTGAAGCGTAGGTGGGTGTCGGCGGGCCTGGTGATCGTCGTGACCCTCGCCTTCGCGCTTCCGTTCCTACTCTGGAACCCGCTCGGCATCGGCTGTCAGGCGCTCGTCTTCAGCACCCTGCCGCAGTGCGCTTCCCAGCCGAGCTCCGCGCGCCAGGTCTCCGACCTCTACTCGCATTGGAACTACTACCTGTGGATCCTCTGGGCCTACGTCCTCTTCCACGACTGGATCCACACCCATTGGAACCGGTGGATCGCGGGCCGACACCGGTCGATCCGCGTTCCGTCGAGCGTTCCGACGGAGCCGGAGCGATGATCCGTCCCTCGGCGCCGACCCTCCCGTCCGAGGAGTCGCGGGCGAACCCGCGACCGCGCTATCTCCAGCACGCGGGGCTCTGGGCGCTCGGGCTCGTCGTCCCCGCCGGCTATCTCGGACTGGCCGGGGTCTACAATCCCGGGATGACCATCTCGGACTCGGCCGCGACCGTCCTGGGCATCTGGGCGCTGTTCTATCCCCTGTACGTCTACCGCTCGCGCCGCGTCTCGCTGGCCTCGTTCGCGAGCTGGGTGGCGTTCGCGGGACTCGCCCTGGCGATCGCCTCGATCGCGACCGGCATCGGCAACGGCCTCACCGACGAGCCCTATGTGATGCCCTATTTCATCGGACCGCTGCTGCACGGACAGAACCCGTACTCGACCCCGATCTACGTGACCTACGTTCAGTACGGGACGATCTACCAGGTCGGCCCGGTGCGGTACATTTACCTCCCGCTCCTCCTCTTCTTCCAACCGTTCCTCGGCGGCGGAACCGGCTACAAGCTCTTCGCGATCGCGACCTGGGCCGCAACGATCTACCTCCTGCGCAAGAATCCCTTCGCTGTCATCGCGATCTCCCAGCCGTACGTCGCCCTCCTCGCCGCCAGCGGGTTCAACGATTTCCCGGCCCTGTTGCTCCTGACGGTGGGCTTCGTCGGTCTCGCGGGCCACCCCCAGAAATGGGCGACCTACCTCGCCCTCGGGACCAAGCAGTTCGCGAACGTCTTCGTCGGGATCTACTATCTGATCCAACGCGACTGGAAGAACTTCGGGATCGCGATCGGCGTGAGCCTCGCCTGGATTCTCCCGTTCTTCCTCTGGTCCCCGAGCGACTACTTCTGTGGTGCCGTTCTCGGAGCGCAGGGCGGCTGCTCGCACGCGAGCGCCCCGGGCTTCTTCGTGCACCTCAACTACTGGGTGTGGCCCGTCTGGGTCCTGGCCGTATACTTCGTGCCGCTGCGCGGCTACTATCACCGGTTCACGAAGTGGGTCCGGCGCGCGCCGGCGGGGACCGGCTCACCGGGGGTCGGCGACTGAGCCGGTTCGCGATCGCATCGATCGCGCCAGCCGACGGTCCCGGCCCACCTCGTTCAGGAACGAGGGGATGAACCCGACCCCCCGCACCAGCTTCGACTCGCCCGCGATACGCCGGCCCATCTCGTAGGGGATTTCCCGGATCGTGGCCCGAGGGTGCAAGGCGAGCACATAGAGCAGGATCTTGTACCCGGGAGTCGCGGGGGGCGGGTCGGCGACCAGCTCCTTCCGAACGAGGAAGAATCCCGAGAGCGGATCGCGGAGGCGACGGGCACCGGGGAGCGCGATCCGGGAGATCATCCGAGCGCCCGCGCTGATGACCGCGCGGTGGGCGAACTCCCACTCGACGTGGCCCCCGGGAACGTAGCGGGAGGCAACCACCAGGTCGACTCCGGGCTCCCATGCTTCGGCGAGTCGGGCGATCGTCTCGGGAGGGTGCTGGCCGTCCGCGTCCATCGTCACGACGATCGGCGACGCGGATTGCTGGATCCCGAGGACTTGGGCCGACACGGTACCGGCCTTGCGGGCGCGGACGAGGAGGATCACGCGGGGGGAGGTCCAGGTTCGCTCCGCCTCCCGCAACGTATCGAGGGTGCCGTCGGTGCTCCCGTCGTCGACGAAGATGAGCTCGTTCAGCCGAACCGAGCCGAACCCGGCGGCCGCCGACCGGACGCGCCGCAGGAACGTCGCGATCGAGGCGCCCTCCTGAAAGGTCGGACAAACGACGGAGACGTCCCGGGGCGCGGCGGACGCGGCGCTCATGGAACGGCGCGGAACGCGTCGAGGATGTCGGACAGCGTGCGCGCGAACTCGATGCGGGGGGACCAGCCGGTCGCGTGTCGCAGGCGGGTCGCGTCGCCCACGATGTACGGCTCGTCGGTAGGGCGGATCCGGCTCTTCTCGACCTTCCACGTAGCGTTCGTTCCGGAGAGTCGGATCAATAGACGGAGAACCTCACGGATCGACCGGGGGCGACCGCTGGCGAGATTGTACGCCGCGCCGGCCCGGCCCCGTTGCGTGACGGAGACCATCGCGCGCACCATGTCGCGGACGTCGGTAAAGTCCCGCGTCGCGTCCAAGTTCCCGATCCGGACCACCGGGGGCCGAGCTCCCCGTTCGATCGCGACCAGCTGCCGAGCGATGTCGCTCGTGACCTCGCCGGTCTTCCCCGGCCCTATGGTGTTGAAGATCCGGCCGCGGATCGTCCGGACCCCGTAGTTGACGAAGTACTGGTAGGATAGGAGGTCCTGCGCGACCTTGCTCACTCCGTAGGGATGGAGGGGCAGCAGCGGAGCGGTCTCGGCCGTCGGGGTTCCCGGCCGGTGGCCGTGGCCGTATTCCGCGCTCGAGCACGCGACGAACACGCGCGCCCGGGGCGCGAGAGCGCGGACCGCCTCCAGGACGTTCAGCGTCCCGAGGACGTTCGCCTGCATCGTCGTCCACGGCTCCTTCCAGGAGAACGTGGGGGAACTCATCGCCGCGAGGTGGAAGACCAGGCTCGGACGCGCCCTCCGTAGGACCACGTTCACGCGCGACGCGTCGGTCACGTCGCACGCCGAAGCGTAGTGCGCAGTTCGGAGGCGGCGGCGCGCGGGAATGGGGTGCTGGCTCGCGGCGAACGTCGTGAACCCGGCGCCCTCGAGGTACGGAACGAGGTAGCTTCCGATGAAGCCCTCCGCCCCAAAGACCACCGCGGACCTTCGTGCCATCGTTGTGCGACCTCAGGGAGCGGATACCGGGCGGTTCGGAGGGCTCGCGGCGTATAAGGCCGAGCCCACGGGTCGATACGGCGCGCGTCCCGACGGCGTTTTCTCCGAGCGCAGCCCCGGCGGAGCATGGCGTCGGAGATGCCGGGGTTCGGCTCGCTGGACCGACGCCTGGTCGAGGCGGCGCAGCGTCGCGGGATCGAGGAGCCGACCGAGATCCAGCAACTGGCGCTTCCCGTCCTTCGCAGTTCGGCCGACGCGCTCCTCCTGTCGCCCACCGGGACCGGAAAGACCGAGGCCGCCCTCCTTCCGCTGCTCTCCCGGCAGTTGAAGGACCCTAGTCCCCCGACCAGCATCCTCTACGTCACCCCATTACGGGCCCTGAATCGAGACCTCGAGCACCGGATCGTCGGCCTCGCGAAGGATGTGGGCCTCGTCGCGGCGGTCCGTCACGGCGACACCCCGTCGGCCCAACGGCTGGCCCAATCCCGCCGGCCGCCGGATCTTCTGCTCACGACCCCGGAGACCCTCCAGATCCTTCTCGTGGGGAAGCGGTTGCGCGAGGCGCTCCGCGGGGTCCGCACCGTCGTCATCGACGAGGTCCACGAGCTCGTACCCTCGGACCGCGGCGCGCAGCTTGCGCTGACTCTGGAACGGCTCGATGCGTGGGTCGGCCGACCCGTCCGTCGGATCGGTTTGTCGGCCACCATCGGAAACCCGGAGGATGTGGCCCGCTTCCTCAGCCCGCACCCCCGCTCGATCGAGATCCGGTCCGCAACGGTGCGCCGGGCGATCGAACTGGAGGCCAAGCGACCGCGGACCGACCGGGATCCCCTTCCTCCCGAAGTCGTCTCCGAGCTGCGGGCCGACGCGAACCTCGTGCCGGTCCTCCGCGAGCTGGAGGAGGAGATCCGGAATCATCGCACGACGCTCGTCTTCGTGAACACGCGGCCCACCGCGGAAGGGATCGCGGCGCGGCTCCATCGCCTCGCGCCGGACCTCGCGGTGGCCGTTCACCACGGATCGCTCTCGCGGGAGGTGCGCGAGGAGGCGGAGGTCGCCTTCCGGGAAGGACGACTGCGCGGCCTGGTCGCGACGAGCTCGCTCGAGCTTGGCATCGACATCGGCGAGGTCGATCACGTGGTCCAGTTGGGCTCTCCGCACCAGGTAGGTCGTCTCGTCCAACGGATCGGCCGCAGCGGCCACCGCCAGGAGCAAACGATCCATGGGACGGTGATCGGTTTCGACGACGACGACCTCGAGGAGGCGGCGGTGCTCGCCCGACGGGCCACGGCCGGCGAGGTCGAACCGACCCGTTGGCGCACGCGCAATCGCCTCGCGATCGCGCAGCAGATCATCGCGAGCCTGCGGGCCCAGGGAACGGTGGATCGGCGGGAGTTCGTCGCGCAACTGAGCCATGCGGCTCCGGCCGCCGGCCTCTCCGAGGTCGAGTGGGGCGAGCTCCTCGACTACCTCGAGGGGCTCGGCCTCGCGCGGTCGGTCGGTCCCCAGCTCGGCCCGGGGCGGGGGACCCTTCAGCGGTTCTACGCCACGCTTTCGTTGATCCCGGACGAACGGACCTATCGCCTCCGGGACATCGCGAGCCGCCGGCCCATCGGAACTCTAGATGAGCGGTTCGTGCTGACCCAGATCCTCTCCCAGCCCGAGGAGATCTTCTTGCTCCACGGGCGGACCTGGAAGGTCGTGGAGCACCGCGAGGACGAGCTCTTGGTCGAGGCGGTGAACGAAATCGGACAGGAGCCGCGCTGGGCCGGCGAGGACATCCCGGTCCCGTTCGAGGTCGCCCAAGAGATCGGTCGCTTGCGTCGAGAAGGGACGTTCGAGGGGTATCCGCTCTCCTCCGAGGGGCGGAGGCGGCTGGCCGAGCGGAGAGATGCGGCCCGGGCCGCGAGCGCGATCGCGGACGATGCGACGGTCACCGTCGCCCTCCGGGGGAGGGTGGCGATCTACGGAGCCTGCTTCGGGACCCGGACCAACGAGACCCTCGCGCTGGCCGTCGCGGCCCGGCTCACCGACCGGCTGGGGGGCCGAGTGGAGATCGCCTCGGTCGAGCCGACCGCGATCGTGCTCGAGCTGCCGGTGGCGCTGGACGGCCCGGCGCTCGCCGACGCGTTCGCGGTCCCTCCCGAAGAACTCGCGCCGCTGGTGGAGCAACTGGTCCCGAACGGCCTCGACTACCGGTGGGTCTTTCTGACGGTCGCGCGAAAGTTTGGACAGATCCCCCCGAGTGCCGATCCCCGCGACCTACGGTCCCTCGAGCCGCTCCTCGACGCGAGTCGGGAAACACCGCTCGGCGAAGAGACCCTCGAAAAGACGCTGCACGACCGCCACGACATCGATCATGCCGTCGTGGTGCTCGAGCGAATACGGTCCGGAGCGCTCCGGGTCGAGCCGGTCCCGATCGGACCGATCGAGGAGGCCGCGCTCGAGCGGCTTCGCTGGCGAGTCCAGAGCGACACCCCGCCCCCGACCCTGTTGAAGGCGTTGCGCGAACGGCTGGGTCGAGAGCCGATCACGCTCGTCTGCTTGCGCTGCGGTTTCACGCGCACCACGACCCCGGACCGCTACCGCGCGGAGGGGGGAAGCGTATGCCGTCTGTGCCGGGGCGCCCTGAGCGCCGCCATCAACCCTCGGCGGACGGAGGAGATCGACCGATTGGTGCGCTACGCGAAGCGTAAGTGGAGGTCCCGCGAGCCGGCCACGACGGCGGCGGGCCGCCCGCGGCGACGTCCGGTCGCGCCTCCTCGTCCGGGGATGGAGACGCTCATCCGCGCGGCGTACACCTCGGCGGAGCTGGTCGCCCACTACGGTGAACAGGCCCTGTGGGCCCTGGCGGCCCGAGGCGTCGGCCCCGAGACCGCACGGCGGTTGCTCTCCCGCCTCTATCGGAGTGACGACGAGTTCATCGCGGAGCTCGTCCGTGCGGAGCGCAACTACGCCCGCACCCGCGCATTCTGGGACTAGACCGGTCTATCGAGGTTACGGGCGACTTCCTCCACGATCGCCCGGGGGGCGTCGGTGCGGATCGCGGCCGCGCGAGGGTGGCCCCGCGCCGCGCGCGCCCCACGAGCGCGCAGCGCGGCGAGGAGAGCGTCCACCGAGGAAGGTTCCGTCCGACCCACCCTTCTCGCGAGCCCGTTCGGCTCGTAGTAGAACGGACGGTCGACCTCGCTCTCCTCGATGAGGCGCGCGAGGAAGGCCGCCGTCTCTTTAGGACGCGCCGCGACGGGCGGCGGTCGAAGCCGGCGCACCCACTCCGGATCGCCGAGCGGCCCGAGCCACATCGGACCGAACGGGCCGTTACCGGCGATCCAAGGACCCTCCCACGTCGCGGGATCGATCGTGCCCACCGGCGAGGTTCGGCCGAACTCCGAGCGGTCGATCGCGATGTACGTCCGCACGTGGTGGCCCTGCACGTAGGAGAGAAGCGGGTGGATTCCGAAGCCCCGCGCGCGGGCCTCTCGATCGAGGAACGCGAGGAGGATCCGCAGGCCCGACTCGGGAGCCAGGCGACCCCGGACCGGCCGGGCGCCGTAGATCCGCGGGCACGCACCGGCGGTCACGCCCGCGAGGACCATCATGTCGGTCGCCGTGACGGCCGCGATCGCGCCGTCCGTGAGGGCCTGGAATAGCGCCGGCAGGAAGGGGATCGGGGAGCCGTAGGGGTCGAGATCGACGTAGTCGAACGGTGCCCCGGGAGGGACGGAGGTCGCATCGCCCGCGACGATCGTCACGCGATCCGGATCGACGGAGGCGGCGTTGCGGCGGAGCACGACGAGCGCCTCGGGATCGCGCTCGGTGATGACCAATGAGCCGATCGCCTCGGTCTCGTGGACGAGACGCAGTCCTCGGACGCCGGTCGCTCCGAGCATCTCCCAGGCATCCCAGGCGGGGCATCCCCGTCGCTCGGCGACGCGGGCGAAGGCGACGTTCAGATCGCGGTCCAGCGCCATCGCGGGATTGTAGAAGATCGCACGACGGCGGGCCGGGCCCCGGCTCGAACCGGTGGGCGGCAGCCAGAGCTCGGTATCCCCCTCGCCGTAACGCTCGACCGAGGGCGACGGCGAGGCCGCGCGCGCGGCCGGTTCAGTGGGCACGGCCGGTCAGGAGGTAGACGACCTTGAACGCGAGCAGGTTCTTGTTCACCGGAGTGACCTCGAGCAACCGAAGCTCGTCGCGCCGCCGAATGTCTTGCAGGAGCGGGTTGCGCGACTTCTTGTGGAGGGTCATGACGATCGACTTGCTCGAGTCCAACGTTTCTACGATCGCCTTCGTGAAGACGTCGCTGTCGACCTCCATCTTGCCGACCTCATCGATGACGACGACGTCGGCACCGGCGCGCGCCTCGGCGAGCGCGCGGGTGCCGAGGTCCTCGAGCGCGTGCACGTTGACCCCGTAGCGACCCGAGCGCACGCGGGACTTCACGGACTCGTGCGCGAAGATCTCCTCTTCCTTGGTCAGCCAGTCGACCACGCGGAACCCGGTGCGTCGTCCCTTCTCCACGATGGGTTCCGTGATGATGCCGCCGACCGTGATCCCCTCCTGCTCGAGGAGCTGGATGATGCGCAGGAGCGTCTGGGTCTTTCCAGAGCCCGGGAGGCCGGTGATGCCGATCTTGACGGGCGCGGTCGCGCGACGAGGCACTGCCAATATCTCCGCCGGCTTACGGCAAGAATCGATATCAAGTCAACGTAACCCGAGGCCCGAGCGAGAGTTCCACACGGAGAGATGAACGACACGAGGGCGCGCGTGTACCCGCCGCGCGAGGACACCTACCTGCTCGCACCGTTCGCCCAGGGGACGCGCGGGCTCCGGGTCCTCGATGTAGGAACGGGAAACGGCCTTCTCGCGCTCACGGCCGCGCGTTCCGGCGCCGCGGTTGTGGCCACCGATCTCAACCGGGCCGCTCTCGGGGCCCTCGCGCGGATCGCACGTCGGGATCGCCTTCCCATCGAGGCCGTGCGCACCGACCTGGTTCGCGGTCTCGGACGTTTCGATCGGATCCTTTCGAACCCGCCGTACCTCCCCACCCCTCCGGTCGCTTCCGACCCGGACCCGATGGACCGTCTCGCGCTCGACGGAGGCCCCGACGGCTGCCGTGTTACGGGGAGGCTCTTCTCGGATCTGGCCGACCACCTGGCGCCCGGCGCATCGGCCTTCGTGATCGTCTCCAGCCTCCAGGACCCGGGCGTGCTCGAGGGGATCCTGCTCGATTGGAGAGAGAACGGAGGAGAGGTCGATATCGTCGCGCGGCGCGACCTCGAAGGAGAGCGGCTCAGCGTACTGCGCGCCTATCGTAGGACCTAGCTCCGGCGCTCGGCGTGGGTGAGCACCGCGTCCAAGAACCGGGCGCCATCGCCGAGCCCGTCGGTCCGGCCGTCTCGTGTCCAGTCGGGCCGCTGGAGTCGGAAGAAGGCGCGCTCCGGGTGGGGCATCATCCCGAAGACGTTCCCGTTGGGATTGCAGATCCCGGCGACGTTCCCGGCCGAGCCGTTCGGGTTCCAAGGGTATCCCCCGGGAGTCCCGTCCGGCGTGACCCACCGGAACACGACCTGGCCGTTGGCCTCCAGTTCGCGCAGCTTCTCGCCCGGGGGCCCGGCCAGGACCAGCTTGCCCTCGGCGTGGGCCGAGGGGGCGTAGAGCGTCGTGCCTTTCGGCCACGTCGTAAGCGGGGGGAACTCGCCGCCGTCCCACGCGATATAGGTCGGTCGGCACTCGAAGCGGTTGGAGTCGTTCGTCATGAGTGCCGCTTCGGGCGAACCCAATCGGCCGTGACCTCGACCCGGCAGGAGACCCAGCTCGGTCAGTACCTGGAAGCCGTTGCAGATGCCTCCGAGCGTCCTTCCGTCCCGGACGAACGCTTCGAGTTCCGGGCCGATCGCGGACCGAATGCGCGCGGCGAAGATCGCTCCGGCGCGCACGTAATCCCCGGCGGAGAACCCCCCGGGAACGAACGCTGCGGCGTAGTCCAAGAGCCGCCGCCGTCGGTCGCGCGGCACTTCGAAGCCCATGAGCTGCTTGAGGTGCACGATCTCGGGGTTCGCGCCGAGCTCCCGGAGCGCGGTGGCCAGCTCCTCGTCGCAGTTCGTCCCTTCGATCGAGAGGATCGCGATCGGGAGGGACCTGCGACGGGTCACGAACCCTCCAGTCGAGGACTCGGTTTAACGATTGGCCGGGGCCGGGAACGCCGGGTCGCCCAACGGTGGAAGGAGCCGATGAACCACCAGACGCTCCCCGCGGCGAACGGCGCGGTTCCCGGGCGGCAGGATCGCGAACGCGTTGACGCCCGAGAGGCTCGTGATGGCGTGGGAGTCGTGGAAGGTGGGATGTCCCCGATGTCCCTCCACGCGAATCGGAACCACGGTCGCCAGCCCGGGGGTCAGCCGATCCGCATCCGACGCGAGACGGATCGATTGATCGACCCAGCCGGGGCCGGGTAGGCGAGCCATGCGGCGCAGCGCCGGCAGGAGCAGCCAGAAGCCGTTGGCGAGGCAGCTCGTGGGATGCCCGGGCATGCCGACGAAGAGGGTCCGGCGCGATCGCGCGGCGAGCGTCGGCTTGCCCGGTCGGACCGCTATCCCGTGGAACAGCAGTTTGCCGAGACGGGGGAAAATCCGGGGAAGGTAGTCGTGCTCCCCGACCGAGCTGCCCCCGGTTGCGATCACGACGTCGCTCGAACGGGCAGCGCGACGCAGCGTTTCCTCGATCTGGTCCGGATCGTCGACCACGGGTCGCATCGGTCGCGGGATCCCGCCGGCCGCACGAACGATCGCGCTGAGCGTCGCGTTGTTGCTCTCGTAGATGTGGTTGGGGCGGGGACGCGCTCCGGGGGACAGGAGCTCGTTACCGTTCGGCACGATCGCAACGATCGGAGCGCGATAGACCCGGATCCGGGGCCTGCCGGCGGCTGCCAGGCTCCCCAGGGCCGAAGGTAGGAGAGGTTCCTCCTTGCGCGCGAGCAGCGCTCCCTGAGCGAAGTCATGGCCGATAGGAGCGATGTACTGCCCCGGGCGGACGGGGTGATCGATCCGAAGGCGGGAGCCGTGTCGTCGGACGCGCTCGAAGATCTCGAGAGTGTCCGTGCCCCGAGGGATTTCGCCTCCGGTAGCGATTGCGACCGCGGACCCCCGGGGTACGGAGCGGCGGAAGCATTCGTCGGCGAACACCTCGCCGACGATCGGCATCGTGACCGGCCGGGCGGGGGAGGCGGCCCGGGTGTTCGAGCTCGCGAACGCGTAGCCGTCCCAGGTCGCGCGGTCCACCGGCGGAACCGGCGCCGGCGCCCGTACGGTCTCCGCCGCGATCCGCCCGACGGCGTCGGCGAGCGGGATCGACTCCTCGCCTTCGACCGGGACCGCGGCGCGCAAGAGGCGTCGGCGGGCCTGCTCCACCGATACGAGGTGTCCGAACGGGCGCATCTCCATGGTGATCACCGTGCGGGAGAGGGTCCCGCGACGATCGTGGGGACGGACCGGCCCTCGATCCATCGTGCGGCCGCTCGCGTGCCCGCCTCGAGCGCGCCGGCCAACGGAAGGCCATCGAACCATCCCGCATAGAAGCCGGCGCGAAAGGCGTCCCCACTGCCGACGAAGCCCCGAACGTTCCGATGTCTCGCCGCGGGCACCTCCAACGTCCCGGAGCGGGAATAGGCCCGAACGCCCCTTCGACCCCGCGTCTCGATCACGAGCGGCACAACGTCGAGGAGGTCCCGGACGCGTCGGAGTCGCAGCAGCTCTACCGCGCGTGCGATCTCGTGCCGGTTCCCGAACAAAATCTCCGACACCTCGAGGAGGCGTCGCAGCGTCCCGCGGTCCCATAGGTAGTGGATCTCCTGCGCGGGGTCGGCGGCGACCCGGGCCCCGCGGCGACGAGCTTCCTCTGCGAGGGCGATCTGCCAGCGGGGCCGACCGGTCGTCACGTGGACCCACGAGTAGCCGGCGACCGCGCGCGTGCGAGCGTCGTTTCCGTTCTGCAGCTCGTCGGCCATGCATCCCTGCTCGATCAGCGTTCGCTGTTCGTGACGGTCATCGACCGTGATGTAGCAGGTCGGGGTCAGCTCGGTGCGGACCATCTCGATCCCTTCCGTGTCGATGCGCGAAGCGCGCAGCACCCGCAGGAACTCTCGGGGGAAGTCCCCTCCGATGCGGGCGCGCAACCCGGTCCGGACCCCGTAGCCCGCGGCGACCCGCGCGATGTTCGCCGCGGTACCTCCGAGAACGCGGCGCTCCGACAGGATCGGTACGGTACGGTCCGGTCCGGGAAACCGGCGAACGTAGAGGAAATGGTCGACGTTGATGTGCCCGGAAACGAGGAGATCGCCCCGATCGGCCGAGGCTGGGCCCGTCACGCCCCCGTCGAGCCCGCCGGCGACAATACCCTTGCTCCGGGCGGCGTTAAGCGTTCCCGGCCCTCCCGGGCCGTTCGATGCTCGTCGAAGGAGCGGTCCTCGACGCCGAAGGCGCGCGTCCCAGCTACGTGCGGATCGAGCACGGAATGGTGGTCGAAACCGGGGTCATCGGCACGGACTCCACGCGGGGAAAGGAGCGCAAGATCCACGGGATCGTCACTCCATCGCCGGTGAATGGCCATACGCACCTGGGCGACGCGGTTTCGACGCGCGAGCCCCCGAACGTCTCGTTTTCCGAGCTCGTCGCGCCTCCCTCGGGTTACAAGTTCCGCATACTCGCGGAAGCGAAGCCCGGAGCGAAGCGGCGCGCGATGCGCGCGGCCCTGGACCGAATGCGCCACGAGGGGATCGCCGGTACCATCGATTTTCGGGAGGAGGGTGAGCCCGGGGTTCGGGAGCTCCGACGCGCGGCCGAAGGGACCGGAGTTCGTGCGGTGATCCTCGGTCGGCCGGTCGGTCGGCCGCGCGAGAGCGCGGAGGTCGAACGGATCCTCGAGGTGGCCGACGGGATCGGCCTCAGTTCGTCCCGCGAGGAGTCGGCCGAGGTGCGGCACGAGGTCGCCGCGGTGTGCCGTGCGAAGCGCAAGTTCTACGCGCTGCACGCGAGCGAAGAGGTTCGCGAGCCTCCCGACGCCTATCTGGATCCTCGGCCCGATCTGGTGGTCCATCTCACCTGCGCGGAACCCTCCGATCTCGAGCAGGTCCGCGACGCCGGCACGAGCATCGCCGTCTGCCCGCGGTCGAATGCGCTCTTCGGGCGCCGCCCGCTGCTTGGCGCGATGGAAAGGGTCGGCAATCGGGTCCTGATCGGTACCGATAACGCGATGCTCCAGTCGCCCTCCATCTGGCGGGAGCTCGAGTTCGCCTACGTGACGAGCCGCATGTTCCACGAGCCGGCGAGCGCGATGTTCCTGGCTCGCGCGGCGCTGGTCGAGCCGTGGCGCTGGCTGGGGCAGGAGGAACGGGGCCATCTCGTGGCCGGCGGGCCGGCAGCCCCCCTCGTCTTTCGCCTACCGCCGGACGATCCGGCCTACCAGGTCGTGACGCGGGCGTCGGAACACCTAATGGTCCCAGCGGCTAGGCACGCCGCACCGATCGCGGACGCGGAGAGCGTGGGAGAGAGCGACGCATGAAGAGTGACGAACTGTACGCGCTCCTGCGCCGCCGAGGGATCCTGTGGCCCACGGCGGAACTCTACGGGGGGGCGCAGGGGCTCTACGATTACGGCCCTCTCGGCACGGCCCTCAAGCGCCGCATCGAAGAGGCGTGGACCGCATGGTTCGTCGGGCTCTCGGAGGACTACTACCGGATCGAGGGCGCCGAGATCCTGCCCGAGGCGGTCGTCCGGGCCTCGGGTCACCTCGAAAACTTCACCGATCCCGAGGTCACCTGCGAGTCGTGCCATACGGCCTTCCGGGCCGACACCATACTCGAGAAGGTTCGACCCGAAGGGGTCGACGGCCTGACGCCGGCCCAGATCGGCGAGCTGGTCGCCTCTCACGCGATCTCCTGCCCGAAGTGCGGCAAATCCACCCTCAGCGTGCCGCGAGCGTTCAACATGATGTTCGGGCTCGACTTCGGGGTCACCGGTCGGGAGCGGGCGTACCTCCGGCCCGAGACCGCCCAATCGAGCTACCTCGCCTTCCCACGCATGTGGGAGGTGGGGCGCAAGGCTCTCCCTCTCGGCGTCGCGCTCGTCGGGCGGGCGTACCGCAATGAGATCGCCCCGCGCCAGCTCCTCTTCCGGATGCGGGCGTTCACGCAGGCGGAGCTCCAGATCTTTTTCGACCCGGCGCACTTTCCGGTCCCGATCTCCGAAGTCCTGAGCGAGCCGCTTCCGATGCTCCGGGTCGCCCGCCGCCTGCGGGGAGAGGAGTCGCCGGAGTGGATCCGGGTCGCCGACCTGCGTTCCGAAGCGCTGCCGGACTTCTACCTCTACCACCTCGTCCACACCTACCGCTTCTACCGCGACGTTCTGCAGATCCCGAAAGAGCGCATCCGCCTCTTCGAGAAGTCCGACACCGAGCGCGCCTTCTATAACCGGATCCAGTACGACGTCGAGGTCCATCTGGAGAGCCTGGCCGGCTACAAGGAGCTCGGAGCGGTCCATTATCGAGGGGATTACGACCTGACCCGACACGGCCAGGGTTCGGGCAAGGATCTCTCGGTCCTCACGACCGACGGGCGTCGCCTCGTTCCTCACGTGCTCGAGCTCACGTTCGGCGTCGATCGGAACCTGTGGGCCCAGGCCGACGTCCACATGATCAAGGAGGGGGAGCGGACGCTGTGGAAGCTTCCGCCGGCGCTGGCTCCTGTGCAGGTCGGAGTGTTCCCGCTCCTGAAACGGGAGCATGGGGACTACGCGCGCTCCCTCGCCCGGGAGCTCCTCGCGAGCGGGATCGTCGCGGAGTACGACGAGGCCGGCGGGATCGGAAAGCGCTACGCGCGCATGGACGAAGCCGGAGTTCCGTTCTGCGTGACGATCGATGGCGAGACCGTCTCTCAGGACTCCCCGCAGCGCGACACCGTCACTCTGCGCGATCGGGACTCGCGTTCGCAGGACCGGGTGCCGCGTTCGGATCTCGCGAACCGAATCTCCCACGCGACGAGGTTCCCTCGACCGGGCGCGCCCTTCCCGACGCGCACGGTCTGAGGTGGCGAGCAACGGAGTTGTAACGACCAGTTCCTAGAGGTCGACATGGCGACGGTACCGGAACCGATCTGGGTGGAGTTCGACGAGTACACGGCCTCCCGCATGCTTCCGCACGATCCCGCGCTATCGTCCGCGCTCCGCGCGAGCCAGGAGGCGAACCTTCCTTCCATTCAGGTGAGTCCGGCCCAAGGGAAGCTGCTCCACATCCTGGCCCGTTCCGTGCACGCGAAGCGGATCCTCGAGATCGGCACGCTCGGCGGATACAGCACGATCTGGCTCGCGCAAGCCCTCCCGCCCGGCGGTCGGATGGTCAGCCTCGAGATCGACCCTCGGCACCGGGAGGTCGCGGAGTCGAACCTCGAGCGGGCCGGGCTCGCGGACCGGGCGGAGGTCCGTTGGGGACCGGCCGTCGACCTCCTGAAGGAGATGGTCGCCGGGAAGGAACCCTCGTTCGACTTCGTCTTCATCGATGCGAACAAGGACGCCTACCCCGAGTACCTCGACCTCGCGGTTCACCTCGCGCACCCCGGTACCCTCATCGTCATCGACAACGTGGTCCGCGGCGGCGCCGTCGCAGACGCCCACACCCGTGATCCGTTCGCGCTAGGGGCCCGAAGGATGAACGATCGCATCGCGGCGGAGCCCCGCCTCACCGCCACTACCCTCCAAACGGTAGGGATCAAGGGGTACGACGGATTCACGATCGCGCTGGTCCAGGATCTGTAGCGGACCCCGGACCATCGGGTCTCCGGCCCCGCACCCCGTCCGGGTCACAAGGACTATATCGAGGCGGAGCCGTCGCATCGCCCGATGGCTGCTGGGGGAGAAGCACCGCCGCCGTCGACCGATAGCGGCGGAGATTCGAGTGCCCTCGCCGCCCAGCGCCAGACTCGCTGGGCGGGGCAAGAGTACGCGGACATGACCAAACTCCGCGAGCTTTCGGCCCAGCACGCGCATCTCGCCGCCCGTGCGGAGGCGCGTGCCGCCCATCTCATGCTCAAGGTCGACAAGTTGCGGCATGTGGCGACCGGGCTCCGCGAGAAGAGCGTCCTCGCGCGCTCCGACGTTCCCACGCTGGAAGAGGGGATCGCCCAACTGAACGCTCAAATCGGGGAGGCAGCCAAGCACGCCCGACCGGGCGTCCCTGCGACCAGCGACGTCACGAAGCTACAGATCCAAGCCCGCAAGCTCCAGCAGAAGGTGGCCGACAAACAGCGACGCGGGGCGTCGCTCGAGCTACGGGCGGCTCGGTACACGCAGAAGGCGTCCGAGATCAAGGTCCGGGCCGACAAGTTCCTTGAGCTCGCGCGCGAGCACGAGCAAGAATCCCAGGTCTACCGACAGCGCGCCGACCAACTCCAAATGGCGGCCGACGGACGGCTCGGGCCCACGCCCGAGGCCCGCGGGGTCCCGCCGCCTTCCTATCCGCCGCAATGAGACTGATCGTTACGGTCGGCATGCCCGGCTCGGGGAAGGACGAGCTGGTGGAGGTCGCCCGATCGATCGGCCTCGCGACGCTCAAGATGGGGGATCTCGTGCGGGACGAGACGCGCCGCCGCGGGCTCGCGCTCACGAACGCGAACATCGGTCGGATCGCGAGCGAGGAGCGCGAAAAGCACGGCCCCGGGGTCTGGGCCCAGCGCGCCCTCCCGAAACTCACCGAGACGAGAATGCTCGTCGACGGATGCCGCTCCGACAGCGAGGTCACGGTCTTCCGGCACAATTTCGGCGACCTCTTCGTCCTCGGGATCTTCGCGTCGGTGGACACCCGGTTCCGGCGGCTCACGAAGCGAGGACGTGGGGACGACTCGAACGATCTGCAGGAGTTCTACGACCGCGACCGTCGCGAGCTCAAGTGGGGGATCGGCAACGCTCTGGCGCTGGCCGACGGAATGCTAGTGAACGAAGGCCCGCTCGAGGACTTCCGCCGGGAAGCCCGGCGAGTGCTCGAAACCATTCTCGCCCACAAAGAGGACGACGACTGAGAGGTCCGGTCGCTAGGGTCTGTCGGCCGGGGCCCGGAAGAGCGAACGGACCAGCTCGAAGCGCTCCCGGTCGACGATCACGGCGAGGTTCCGGCTCTTCGTGAGGACCTCCCGCGCGCCCGCAACGAGGTAGCTGTCCCGATTCCGGGCGAGGTCCCTCGATCCCGAGCCCGCGCTCATCCGGCGGTCCCACTGGAGAGCGAAGTCGTCCGGGCTCTGCGCGGAGGGCGGCGCCCGGGCGAGGCTGCGCTCCCGTAGCGTCCGGCGTACGAGCTCGACGTAGCCGATGCTCGCGGTGAACATCGCGGCCGCGCCCTCGTCCGGAGGGTCGAGGGGGTGGACCGGAACGGAGCGTCGTCGGGCCCACTCGATGGCCCGCACCGCGGTCGGGTTCGGTACCCGGACCTCGCCCCAGCGGGTGAGCGCTTGGATCTCGCTCTTCTCGGTCTCGATGAGGTGGATCGTCGTCTCCGCTTCCGCGTCCGAGAAGTAGGTGCCAATCCCCTCGTACTCCTCCGGAGAGAGCGCCAGCCCCAGGTGATCGGGGTTGGCGCGGTCCAGCTGCGCGAGCGTCGCGTCGCTCTCCGAGTAGAGACCCCGTACGGCTCCAATCAGCAGCACCGGGGGCGCGGAGAGCCGGTCGACGATCACGCGCCTTCGCGCTCCTCGATCTCGTCGAGGAGCTCGTCGCGGTCACGGGTCCGGGCGAGCTCATGGACGCTCAGCACGGGCAGTCCGTCGATCGAGGGGCGCGCCCCTCGGTCCGCGACGACGAACATCGCGTGCTGCTCGGTGACCCGAGCCAGCTCCCGCAGCATCTCGGCGCGATGCTGGGCGGTCCGCAGATTGCCGATCGCGGTGAGGAGGATCTCCTGCACGCGATCCACTTCGGGAGTTCGCGTGAACGCGTCGAAAGGAGCGCGAACGGTCGGCACGACGTCCCACCCCATTCCTTGGAGGCGGGCGAAGACGTTCGCGCGCAATGGGTCGGAAGACCGGGCAGCCGGACGCTCCGGTTCGCGCGGGGTCCCTCCCCTCGCTCCGGTGCCCTCGGTGGGTCGGGTCCGGGGGGTTCGCCGCTCGAGAACGTCGATGGGTACCGCTACCGGTTCGCCGAAATACGCCTCGACTCGCTGAACGACGACGACCTCGGCCCCGCCGCCTTCCTCGTAGAGCTGGATCGAGTGACGAGAGACCCCGGCGATCTGAGCCATCGCGCCCAACGACAGGCCGCGCTCCTCGCGGAGGGCTCGGAGACGGGCCCCGTCGATGCGGGCGAAAATCCCCCCGGGCGCGCTCAGCAGGAACGGGGGCACGCCCTTCTGCACCAGATCCACGAGCGTCTCCTCCCGGAGGATGGGGATCTCGTAGCGCGAGTAGACGACCCCGGCCTCGAGCTCGGAGGCTCCGGAGGTCTCACCGACGACGATCACGATCGCCGGAAAGAGGCCGCCGAGCTCGGCCAGGCGGCTCGCCTCTTCGCGGCTCAGCGTATCGATGTTTTTGAGGACCTTGATGAGCAGGAGGAGCGAGTCGCGCCGCGCCGCGAGGTCGAAGCTCGACGGCCGCACTCCGTGCGCATCCGATACATAGAATCCGCTCCGCTCCAGCAGATCCTGGATCCGCTGGATCGACCGCTCGCGCGCACGCTCCATAGGACCCTGAATAACGAGTTTCTGTTAGTATATATATGGCAGGGGTCCGTTCTCTCGATGAAGGGAGGCTCGCGGGCGGGTGTTCGACGAAGCGACCCGGGCGGCGGCCCCTTCCGGG
Organism: Thermoplasmata archaeon; assembly: GCA_021826525.1. The sequence goes on along the minus strand of JAKAZU010000008.1, from coordinate 9,711 downwards.
CCGACGGCGAACCGCCGCCCTCGCGCCGGATAGGTCGGACCGTGGCGGGAGCACTACGACCGATCCTCGGTGCACCGGCGCTCGTGCTCGAGCCTCGAGAGGAAGACGGGCCTCGCTACATCATCATCGCCGACCTGCACCTAGGTCTGGGAGCCACTCCTGAGCGGCCGCTGGGACCGCCCGAAGCGCACGTCCCACGGCTCGCCTCCGATCTCGCCGAGCTTGCCCGCCGGGCGCGGGCAGCAGGGATCGTGATCGCAGGGGATGCGAAGCACCCGATCGTCGGGGTGCCCCCGGCGCTCCGGACGGTGCTGTTCGACTTCTCCTCGGACATCCTCGCCCGCGGACTCTCGCTGGAAGTGATCGTCGGCAACCACGACGTCGGTCTCGCGCGCTACCTACCGCGCGAAGTCACCGTTCACCCCGCGACCGGGCTCGTACGCTACGGGGTCGGGATCTTCCACGGGCATCGATGGCCCTCCGCCCGGGTCCTGCGGTGCGAGTCGCTGGTCGTCGGCCATCTCCATCCCGGGGTCCGCTTCGCTCCCACGACGTCGGACCCGATGGGGAAGCGACGCTGCTGGCTTCGGGTCGAGTTTCCTTCTCCCAAGGCCCCCCGCCGGGGGCGCCGAAGGATCCGAGCGAAGGAGATGGTCGTGATCCCCGCATTCAACCCCGTGGCGGGCACCGAAGCGCTGAATCGGGATCGCCCGGGGCGGGGAAAGACCTTCCTGTACCGTCGGTTCCTTCTCCACGGAAACAGCCGCGCATACCTGCTCGACGGTACGGACGTCGGTTCGGTCAGGATGCCGGGGCCGGAGCTGCGACCGCGCGCGCGAGCTCCTTCGGATCGGTGATCGGAGCGCGGCAGGAAGTCCCGACGCATACCAGAGCGCGAGCCGCTTCGCCGTCGGGCCCCCCCGGTAGCCCCGAGGCCCGAAACGGTTCGGGAGGCCGCCCGCGGAAGACCCAGCGCATCGGATGGTAGGGCCCGCGGGCCGCTCGCTCGAGGGCAGACGCCCCCGGCACCGATCCTTCGATAACGACCTTCACGGGCGGAGTGCGGAGCAAGCCGACGACCAGCGCGCTTCCCGCCACGAAGAGGCCGCCGTCCCCGACCCGGCGGACGATGGGCTCGATCAATTCCTCGGCGAACGAACGCAGGGACTCGTCCTCGGTGAGCGCCCCAAGGCGTAGGGCCGCGAGGGCCGCGGTCGCATTCGCCGACCGATGCGGGCTGTCCTCGAGCGGATAGGAGGGGGCGGAGGTGGAGACGACCTCGCTCCCGTCATAGAGCGACGGCGCAAGGTCCCGGAGCAAGCCGTCCTCGCCTCGGAACTCTCGGTCGATCAGGGTCAACAGCTCGCGCGCGCGCAACGCGTACTCCGGGTCCGAGGTGGTTCCGGCGAGCTCGATCAGGCCCCGTGCGAACTCCGCCTGGTCCTCGAGCATCCCGTATCCCACGCCGTCGGATCCCTCGAGCCGATGCGCGACGCCGCGCCCGGGCCGGTAGGCGTGAGCGAGGAACCGGTCGGCCGCGCGGCGGGCACGATCGACGAGCGCCGAATCGCTTAGGAACGCGCCGGCGTGCGCGTAGGCGGCGATCAGCCCGCCGTTCAGATTCGTGTACTGAGCACGATCGATCGCAGGTTCCGCCCGCCGCTCCCGCGCAGCGCGGACCTTCTCAATCGCACGATCGAGCGTGGCTTGGGCCTCTTCGCGCGAGAGCCCGGAACCTTCGGCCGCCTCGTCCAGAGGGAACAGTTCGAAGAGAACGCTACGCTCGGGATCCTCGGGCATGCGACCATCGCTGCCCACCCCGAAGTATCGCGTGAACACGCGGAACTCCACCGGGTCGAGGGCCGCGTGGAGCTCGGCACGGGTCCAGGTATAGTAGCTCCCATCGTCGCCGGGAGCGTTGTCGGCATCCTGGCTCGATCCCCAACCCCCTTCGGGGTCTCCCAGGGCCCCATCGAGCCATCGGATCGTTCCTCGGATCGTCGCCTCGTAGCGCTCGCGGCCGAATCGCTCCGCACCGTGGACATACGACTCGAGGAGGGCCGAGTTGTCGACGGCCATCTTCTCGAAGTGAGGGATGTGCCAGCCTTCGTCTACCGAGTACCGGTGGAAACCACCGCCAATGTGATCGTAGATCCCTCCCGCCGCCATCCGGTCCAGCGCCAGTTGGGCCTTCACGCCCGACTCCTCGACGCCGTTCGCGAACTCGTCCCAGAGAAGAAACTCGATGCCGGTCGGGTGCGGGAACTTGGGTGCGTCTCCGAACCCGCCGTGGACCGGGTCGGCGGAATCGTGGATGCGCCGCCGCACCGAGCGGACGAACTCCTCGACCGAAGAGTTGCCTTCCGCCCTTCGCGACGCGTAGCGGCGCAGCGCATCCTGGATGGCCTCGGCGTGGCGCCGGAGCTCGACCGGCTCCTCCTCCCATAACCGTCGAACCTCCTGGAGGAGGCGGCGAAGGCCGGGCCGGCCCTGAGCGTCGATCGCAGGGAAGTACGTTCCACCCAGGAACACGTTCCCGTCCGGGGTAAGAAAGGCCGTGAGAGGCCATCCCCCCTCCCCGGTGAGCGCGCCCACCTGGCGCTGGTAGCGCCGATCGACCTCGGGATGCTCGTCGCGGTCGACCTTGACCGCGATGAACCCTTGCTGGAGGAGCCGCGCGACTTCGGGATCCGAGTATGTCCCCTCGTCCATGACGTGGCACCAGTGGCACCACGAAGCTCCGATGTCGAGCAGGATCGGGCGGTGGGTGCGTCGCGCGATCTCGAACGGCTCGGGACCCCACGGATGCCAGTCGATCGCTTGCTCCGCCGCCGAGCGTAGATAGCTCGAGCGCGCCCCGGCGAGGCGCCGACCGCTCGGGCCCGGGCGGTGCGGCGGGGGCTCGGACGCCATGGGGAGAGTGGGGACGCAGTTCGTCTTACCCTTTCCGGGACCCCGACGATGGACGGGACACGCCGCGCCGCGGGTCACGCCGGCATGGGCCGGCCCTCGGTAGCCTCGGGCCACCTCGGGCGCTGAGTCCGGTACAGCGACTGTCGCGGGCGTTAGCGGTCGGGTCGCCCTTATAAGGGCCACTTCGGTGGCTCGGCGCGAGGCAGTTTCGATGGAGATGCAACCCGGCCAGATGGCCTACGACCGGGCCATCACCGTCTTTTCGCCCGACGGACGTTTGTTCCAGGTCGAGTACGCGCGCGAGGCCGTTCGTCGCGGCGCGACGACCGCCGGGGTCGTGTATGCGAACGGCGTGGTGCTCGTCGCCGACCGGCGGATCCCGAATCCTAAGCTGGCCGAACCCTCGAGCCTCGAAAAGACCCATCCGATCGACGAAGGGATCGCGTGCGCGACCGCCGGTCTCGTCGCCGACGCACGGGTCCTCGTGGACTACGCTCGGCTCCAGGCCCAGATCCACCGCGTCACCTACGCCGAGTCGATCGGCGTCGAGCTGCTCGTCCGGCGCATCTGCGATTACAAGCAGCAGTACACTCAGTACGGAGGCGTGCGCCCGTTCGGGACGGCCCTGCTGGTCGGTGGCTACGACGAGAGCGGCCTGCATCTCTTCGAGACCGAACCCAGCGGATCCCTGACGAGCTTCAAAGCCGCGAGCACGGGCGGCAATCGCAACGCCGTGGTCGAGCTATTCGAGGAGAAGTACAAACCCGGCCTCACTCAGGACGAGGCGATCCTGCTCGCGCTCGAGGGTCTGCGGTCCGCCATGGACGATGGTGCCAGCCTCTCTCAGGTCGAGGTGCTCACGGTCGATCGAACCGAGGGGACCCGCCGCCGAGAAGCCTCCGAAGTCCAGAAGTACGTCGCCCGACTCCCGCCGGTGGGGGGTTCGGGGGCGAAGGACCGCGCATAGGCCCGTACCCAACGGCGCGACGATGGTCAAGGTCGACGACGCCGTCATCGCTCGCTGGGAGACCCACGGATCTCGCTTTGAGGTCCTGGTCGATCCCACGGCCGCGCAGCAGATTAAGGACGGCAAGGACGTCGATCTCTCCGACAAGCTCGCGCTGGACCAGGTCTTCAAGGACGCGAAGAAGGGCGATCAGGTCAGCGAAGAGCACCTCGAGAAGACGTTCCACACCCGCGACCTGATCGCGATCGCCCGCGAGATCATCCAAAAGGGTGAGGTTCAGGTCACGACGGAGCAGCGTCATCAGCTTCAGGAGGCAAAACGCCGTCAGATCGTCGCGACCATCGCGCGAAACGCGATGAACCCCCAGACCGGCGCGCCCCATCCACCCGCCCGGATCGAATCGGCGATGGCCGAGGTGAAGTATCACGTCGATCCGTTCCGCTCGGTCGATGCTCAGGTGCAAGAGGTCCTCACGAAGCTCCGGCCGATCTTGCCGATCCGCTTCGACGTCGTCCGGGTGAAGATCAAGGTCCCGGCCCAGCACTTTCCCCGCGTGATTGGCGAACTCAAGGGGATGGGCAAGATTTCCGAGGAGTCGTGGCTCTCCGACGGGTCGTGGAGCGCGATCCTCGAGATCCCCGCCGGAGTTCAGACGGAACTCTACGAGAAGCTCAACGCGCGCACGAAAGGCACCGCCGAGACCGCGCTTGTTAAATAGCGTCCCCGGGTCGCGCGGCGCGGTGCAGCAAAAACAATGGCTCATGGAAATCGACCCGGCCGCCCCCACGGCGACCGTGAGCGTTCTCTCCCGCAATCTGCTCACGAACGGACACTAGTTCTACCGGGAGAAGAGCTCCCGACCCACGGGCTTCGACCCGGGACCGGGACGTACCGGACCTCGGGCAAGATCTACGCGAGCGTCCTTGGATTCGTTCAAGAGCGCCCGCCGTTCGTCCAGGTCACTCCGCTCTCGGGCCGATACATCCCGAAGCCGGACGACACCATCATCGGCTACGTGGCGGACGTCCAAGGAACGTTCTGGCTCCTGGACATCGGAGCCCCTCGCTGGGCCCCGCTCCACATGACCGGCACGCCGTGGAAGATCGAGATCGGCGAGACGGACCAATACCTGAAGGTCGGCGATGCAGTGCTCGTGCGCGTCGAGAATCTCGATGCGACCGGCCGCATCGGGGTCACGATGATCGGCGAAGGATTGGGCCGCCTCGACGGAGGAGCGATCGTCACCATCTCCCCCGCCAAGATTCCTCGCGTCATCGGCCGCAAAGGCTCGATGATCGAGTCGATCATTCGCATCACCGGCGCGCGCGTCGCGGTCGGTCAGAACGGCCGCATCTGGATCGATGGAACGCCCGAGGCGATCGTCCAGGTCCGCCAGGCCCTCGAGATGATCGAGGACACCGGCCACCGCTCCGGCCTCACCGAGCGGGTCCAAGAACTCTTGCGATCCTCCCCCCGGCCGACACGGGAAGAGCCGATCCGTCGACCGCCCAACCCGGCGGCCCCGAACCTCGATCGCGAGGATCCGGTGCCCCCCGGGGACGCGACCGAAGCGGACCTCCCGAACGACGAGGACTGACCCACCATCACGGTCCAAGGAGAAACAATATGGGAAGTGTAGGAGCGAAGGAAGTCCCGGTCCTGTTGAGCCCGGAGGGACTGCGGATCGACGGACGGCATCTGGACGAGCTGCGCCCGATCCGCATCGTGGCCGGGGCCTTGCATCAGGCCGACGGCTCGGCGTTCGTCGAGTGGGGCGCGAACAAGGTGATGGCCGCGGTCTACGGACCGCGCGAGGTCCATCCCCGCCACCTACAGCAGAACAACAAGGCGATCGTGCAGTGCCGCTACAACATGGCGGCATTCAGCGTGGACGAACGCAAGCGTCCGGGTCTGGACCGCCGCTCGCAGGAGATCAGCAAGGTCATCAGCGAGGCGTTCGAATCGGTGATCTTCGCCGAGGAGTTCCCCCGCACGAGCATCGACATCTACATCGAGGTCCTCCAAGCCAACGCGGGGACCCGATGCGCCGGCGTCGTCGCGGCGTCGGTGGCCCTCGCGGACGCAGGGATCCCGATGGTCGACCTGTTGCCGGCCGTGGCGGTCGGAAAGGTCGGCGGCGCGATCGCGCTCGACCTCAAGAAAGAGGAGGACAATTTCGGCGAGGCCGACCTGCCGATGGCGCTCGTTCCCCAATCCGGACGGCTCGTGCTCCTCCAGATGGAAGGCCACATGACCCGCGAGGAGCTCTCGAAATCCCTGGACCTCGGCGTGACGGGCTGCCGGACGATCTACGAGAAGATGAAGCAAGCCCTGCGGGACCGCTACGCCAGCGGGGAGGCGGCGGCATGAGCGACGAGGTCAGCGCCGAGATCCTCACGACCCACCTCCTCGACCTCGCCGCTAAGGGCCAGCGTATGGACGGCCGCGGCTTGGACGACTATCGCCCGGTCTCGATCGAGCACGGGTTCGTGGAGACCGCCGACGGCTCCGCCCTAGCGCACATCGGCAACACGGCGGTGCTCTGCGGCATCAAGCTGGAGCCGGGAAAGCCGTTCCCCGACACTCCGAACGCGGGCGTTCTGACGACGAACGCCGAGCTCGTCCCCCTTTCGAACCCTACGTTCGAACCCGGTCCTCCCCAGCCGCGCGCGATCGAGGTCTCCCGGGTCATTGACCGCGCGATCCGTGCGGCGGAGACGATCGATCTCACGAAGCTGTGCGTCACGCCCGGGGAGAAGTCCTGGGTCTGCTACACCGACATCCATGTCCTCGATCACGCGGGGAACCTGATCGACGCGGGCATGCTCGCGGCCCTCGGCGCGATCACGCACGCGACGATGCCCAACCGGCGCTTCGGGATCGCCGAGGCCGACACGCCTCTCGAGGTCAACCACTTCCCGGTCGAGTGCACGTTTGCGCGACTCGGCGATGCGATCGTCGTGGACCCGTCCTTCGAGGAGGAGCAGGCGGCGCAGGGTCGGCTCACGATCGCGACCGACGAGGCGGGCCGGGTCGTAGCGATGCAGAAGGGCCTGATCGGCGCGTTCAGCCCCGATGACGTTAAGGACCTCGTGGAGAGGGCCTTCCACCACGGCGACCGCCTTCGGGCGGTGGCTCAGAAAGGGAGCTCGGCATGAGCAAGCGCACGAAGAAGGTCGGCAACACCGGGTGGATGGGACCCCGCTACGGGATCCGGATCCGTCGTCGCGTCCTCGATATCGACCGTGCGCGGGCCAAGGCGGCGGCGTGCCCGCACTGCTCGACCGTCACGCTCGCGCGCGTCGCGAGCGGCGTCTACGAGTGCCGCCGATGCCACACCCGATACGCGAGCGGCGCGTATCTTTTCACGCCGCCCCCTCCGATCGCCCGAGTCGAGACCGCCTCCGCGGCCGGAAAATCTTAAGGGAGCGGCCTCGGCTGTTCGATCTCCATGTTCCGCTGTATCCGGTGCGGGGAAGCCCTCCCCTCCGACGCGAACCTGTTCGGGGTCCGCTGCGACAACTGCGGTGGGAAGATCTTCACCAAGGAGCACCCGAACGTCAAGAAGACCCTGAAGGCGCGCTGAGCGCGTTCCGTCGGGGCCGTTAAACCCGCGTGCGCCGTGGCGCGGGCTCGTGGCCGAAGGGCGTTGGCCGACCGGCATCCCCGCGCTCGATCGCCTGCTCGGCGGCGGTCTCGAGACCGATTCGCTGACCGAGGTCTACGGCGAGGGCGGGAGTGGCAAGACGGTCTTCTGCGTCGCGCTCGCCGTCCGCGCCCTCTCGGAGGGCCGGTGGGTGCTCTACGTCGATACCGAAGGGCTGAGCCCCCACCGCCTCGCCGCTTCGGCGGCGAGCCTTCCCCCGGCCGCCCTGGAGCGGCTCTTGGTGGTCCGCCCTGCGAGCTTGGAAGCTCAGCGAGCCGCGGTCCACCGCGCGACGATCCTCGCCGCCGACGCGCAGCGGCCCGTCGCCCTGATCGTCCTCGACTCCGCGACCCATTACTATCGGCTGGCTCGGACCGAAGAAGACGAGGACGAGGCCCGCCGGACCCTCGCCGAGCAGATCGGGGACCTCGCTCACGCCGCCTTCGCCCACGACCTGCCGGTTGTGTTCACCAACCAAGTCTATCAGAGCCGCCGGGAGAATACGATCGAGCCGCTCGGCGGCTCGTTCTTGAACCACGCGGCGAAGACGATCCTGCGCTTTGAGCGCGTCGCGGGGGACCGCAGGAGGATTGTGCTCGTCAAGCACCGCTCCCAAGAAGAAGGCTCGGTCGAACTCCGGATCACGGACCGGGGCATGGTCGCGCCCTGATTCGGGTAGTCCGGCCCTGGCCGCCGACCGGCCCTTCTCCCGAAAGCTTCTGCGAAGCCCCGGTGCGGGAATTCTTGAGCCCGGCGATGGGCCCAGAACGTTCTCGGGGTGTTCCGCCCTCTCTCGGACAACCCAGATAAGCCCCCGTGCCTTCGTACGATGCCGATGTCGGAGCCCCTCGAATTCTCGGACATTCCCACTCCGATCGGAACGTTCCGGATCGTCTATCAAGGCTCCACGGTCCGGGTCGTCGACCTCCTCGAGAACGGGATCGCTCAGACCGGCCTCCCTCCCGGAGCGGGCCGGCGCAAACCTCCCTTCCCGGCGGGGAGTCCCCCTCAGCAGCTCCGCGAGTACTTCCAGCGTCGCCGCGATTCGTTCGACGTCGACCCCGATCCGGAGACCTCGAGCGAGTTCGACCGGCGGGTCTGGCGCGAACTCTTGAAGGTGCCCGCGGGGCGCACGATCACCTACGGAGAGCTGGCCAAGAGGGCCGGTCGCGCCGGCTCGGCCCGCGCGGTCGGGGGCGCGATGCACCGGAACCCGATCCCCGTGATCATCCCCTGCCACCGGGTGGTCGGATTCGGAGGATCGATTACGGGCTACGGGCTCGGCCTCTGGCGCAAGCGCTGGCTCCTCGATCGCGAGGGTGCGTGGCCGATCCGATCCCGCTCCGCCGAGGGACCCCGACCTCGCCAGCGAACCCTCGATCAACTCATCGGGACCACCCACCGGCGGGGTCCGACCGTAGCTACGAGCTAGGGGCGGCCCGTCCCGCGGAACACCGGGCCATCGAACCTACTACGTTCCCCGTAAGTTGTCCACCGCAACCTACTACACGGCGTAGCAGCTTGGCCGCGCCTCATTACCTACGCACGACGTAGTAGGTAACGGACCCCGCCGGCGGTTCGTTCCGGCTGGGGACCGTCTGCCCGTCCCGCGGGGACGCCCGGCAACGCAGCGGACTAGCCCGCGTAGTAGGCCGCGTCGTACGGCTCGGGCTTCAGGCCGCGGCGTTGCCGGACTTCGGCGACCACCTTCGGCTGGAGTTCGACCGGGATCGGCTCGAAGCCCATCGACTCGGTGGCCCAGAGGACCTTGCCGGCCGTCGCGCTGCGGATGTCGCTCGCGAAGCCGAACATTTCGGCCACCGGGACCTTCGCGACGATCGTCTGCAGGTCCCCCACGCTCGTCATGTCGAGGATCTCGCCGCGTCGGCGCTGAAGCTCGCGGGTGGCGCCCGCGAGGATCTCCTGCGGTACGTTAACCGTGACCTTCTGCATCGGCTCGAGGAGCAGGCGGTCTCCGAGGACCATCGCCCCGTAGATACCGGAGCGGGCCGCAGGGATCGTCTGGGCGGGACCGCGGTGGATGGAGTCCTCGTGGAGCTTCGCATCGACGAGGCGGACCTTCAGCCCGTAGACGCGTTCGTTCGCGAGCGGGCCGCGTCCCATCGCCTCCTTGAACGCATCGATGATCAGGTCCATCGTCTCGTTGAGATACTGGATGCCCTTC
>JAKAZU010000044.1 GCA_021826525.1 Thermoplasmata archaeon | reverse complement strand
TATCCGAAGGTCTTCGCGAATCCACGACTGTACACCCGCTACCCCGAGATCCTGACGTCACTCCTGCACCGGGCGTACTTCGTGGACGGAGAGGACAAGCCGCATCTTCGCGGGCTCCTGAAGGAGTCGTATCGCGGGAAGGCCTCGATGCTCACCCTCGGCCGGGACATGCTGCAGGCGATGCGGACGCTCTAGGCCCCCGCCGTCACTTCGCGCCCAACGCCTTCGTCAGCGCGGGCACCACCGCGTACAGGTCACCCGTGACCCGATAGTCGGCCTGGCCAAAGATCGGGGCGTTCGGGTCCTTGTTGATCGCCACGACGGTCTGGGAGTCCCGCATTCCGACCAGGTGCTGCACTGCTCCGGACACGCCGATCGCGATGTAGAGTCTCGGTTTCACGCGGTGGCCGGTGAGCCCGATCCAGTGGTCGTCGCTCAGCCAGCCGGCCTCGGCGGCCAGCGGTCGCGTGCAACCCACCGAGGCGCCGAGCGCGGTCGCCAGCGCCTCGATCAGCACGAGGTCATCCTTCTTCTGCAACCCCCGACCGATCGTCACGATCCGCTCGGCACTCTCGAGGCGAACCCCGCCCGACGGCTTCGGACGGAGCTCGAGCCGTTCGGAGAGCGGCGCGGGGGAAGTCGAAGGGACCTGCTGCACCACCGGAACGGTCGGAGGGGGCGCGGGGGCCGACACATCGGGCATGATCGCGACCACGGCGGGACGGGCGATCAGTGTCTCCTGAGCCAGCGCATTGCCGCTGAGCATCTCCCGCTCCACCACGACGGCACCGGCATCGAGGTGGACTCGGGCCACCCCCGTTTCGGCCGGGGCGTCCAACAGACCGGCGAGGCGGCCGGCGATCTCTCGTCCGCGCTTGGTCGACCCGAGCAGTACGAGGGTGACATGGCTCGTGTCGACCAACGCCCGGAGCTCGCTCGCCACGACATGAGGGTCGGTGCTCGCGGGGGCCGCAGGGTTCGGCCGGATCAGTACATGGGCGCCGGCTTCGGCGATCCGTCGCGACCCGTCGTCGCTCGGGGGGTCGAAGCTGGCGGCGAACACCCGGTCTTCCGGTCCCGAAGCCACCGATCGGGCGAGTCGAACCAACTGGCCCGCGAGGTCGGGATCCTCCGACCAGCAGAGCACGGACTCGGGGCTCACGGGAGCGCTCCTTCGGTGCGCAGGGCGTCGACCAGCGCCCGGGCGACCTCGTCCGGAGTGTTCCCGGTGATCGTGACCTGCTTGCGCGCCGTCGCGGGCACCGCGGCGCGGTCGATGCGTACCGTCGGGCTCAAATGCGCCGCATCGAGCCCGATCTCGGCGACGGAAAGCTGACGGATCTCCTTCTTCGACGCTTTGAGCGTCGCCATAAATGTGGGGAGCCGAGGCGTGTTGATCTCCTGACCCACCGTGACGATCACCGGAAACGACGCGCGGACGACCTCGAGCTCGCGTTCTAGGTCTTTTTCGGCGACGACCCCCGTGGCATCCACCGTGAGCTTGCGCACGTATGCCACATCGGCGACGCCCAGCTCTCCGGCCACCCGGGGCCCCACCAGGCCGGCGAAGTGGTCCGAGCTTCCCTCGCCCAGGAGGAAGAGGTCGAAGCCTCCCAGGGTGCGGCTCACGGCCGCGAGGACCCGACCCACCGCCCGAGTGTCGAAGACGGGCACCGCAGGATCCGTCACCAGGATCGCGTCATCCGCGCCGATAGCGACCGCGTCGCGCAGGGCTTCCCGAGCGGACGCGGATCCGACCGAGATGGCGGTGACCCTTCCGCCGAGACGCTCCCGTATCCGGACCGCCTCCTCCACCGCGTTTCGGTCGAAGTCGCTGGTCTTTCGGGGAGCCGTATCGAGAGCGACCACTCCGGTGGTGCGATCGGCGCGCGCGAGTCCCACGTCGACCCCATGCTTTACTGCGACCAATATGCGCAACTGTGGCGCTGCCATGCGAATTGACACTTATCGTCGGTTTATCTCGTACGACCCCGGCGTCGACCGCGCGCCCGAGACCGACCGCATCCCATCCTCTGATGCGTGACCGTGACGAGGCTCCCCACGGCCGGACGCGCACCTCTCCCCGCGTTGCGGGATCCTCCGGAACCGGGTCCGATTGTCGCCGGCGCCTCCCTCACCGCCGTCGGGACCCCGACCCGTGCCGGGAGGCCGAGTTGCGGTTATCCCCACGCCCGGACTGATTTGGATACAAGGTAGGTGGCGGGTCCCCCCGACAGAGCGAAGGTCGCCTTCTTCACCTCACTGAGCCGGGTCGTCCGTTCGTGGACCGATTTTCCCGCGCCGAGCCGGACCCAGTGGACTCCTTCGAGGAGCTCCAAGGCGGAAGAGAGCGCCGGGTGGGGGATGAAGGCTGTCGGAAGAGTCGCCCGGGCTCGGGGATTCCGCCCCGAGAGCCGCGAGCCTTCGCCTGGACGCGCAGGTACGCCTATATATGCACCAAGCCTCGCCGCCGCCCTGTATGCACTACCCAAAAGTCGTCTCGACGTACTGTCCGCGGTGCAAGGTGCACACGGACCACGAGGTCGAGAAGGGAAGGAAGCGCCCCGCCTCCGAAATGAAGTGGGGTCAGCGCCGATTCCGGCGCGCGACGAGCGGATACGGAGGCTTCCCACGTCCGAAGCCCGAAGGTCGCGCCAAGGCCGTCCGCCGGGTGAACCTGAAGTATCGATGCAAGAAGTGCAAGTACATCGTTCAGCCCCCCAGCTGGCGTGCGAGCAGCCTAGAACTCGTGGAGCATTCCTAGACATGCCGATCGATCACCCGCCGGCCCCGTTCTGGGTCGTGAAGTGCCCGGACTGCACCGGGGAGCAAACGATCTTCAGCCGCCCCGCGACGACCATCAACTGTCTGGTCTGTGGGGCCTTGCTCGCTACGCCGACCGGTGGCCGGGCCCAGCTGCGGGGCGAACTCGTTCGACCCGCGGGCCAGGCGTAGGTCTGCGGCCGATGCCGCTGCGCCCCGAGTTCCCCGAAGAAGGGGACATCGTCATCGCGACCGTCAAGGAGATCCGGAACTTCGGAGCCGTCGTTGCGCTGGACGAGTTCGCCAACCGGGAGGCGTTCATCCATCTCTCCGAGGTCGCGCCGGGCTGGGTCAAGTACATCCGGGATCACATCCGCGAGGGCCAGAAGATCGTCGCGCGGGTCCTCCGGGTCGATGCGGCGAAGGGCCAGGTCGATCTCTCGCTCAAGCGGATCAACGACCACCAGCGCCGCGAGAAGGTCCAGCAGTGGAAGAACGAGCAGCGCGCGATGCGCCTGATCGATCAGGTCGCCGAGGGGCTCAAGATCGAGCCCGAGGCGACGCATGCGCTCTTCGCGAGCTCGCTCGTGGAGCGGTACGGTTCGCTCTACGCGGCCTTCGAGCTCGCCTCGGCCGATCCGAAGCAATTCCAGAAGGACAGCGAGAAAGCCCCCTGGGTCGCCGCGTTCCTCAAGGTCGCGCGCGACAACATTCTGCCGCCGCACGTGGAGATCTCGGGAACCCTCGAGGTTCGGGACCTTTCTGCGGACGGAGTCGAGCACGTGAGGGCCGCGCTCATGCTCGCGGAGAAGACCGACCCGGAGTCCATCACGATCCAGTACGTGGGCGCCCCGCGCTACCGAATCCGAGTCTCGGCCGGGCAGTACAAGCAGGCCGAGGAGACGATGAAGCGAGCGACCGAGGCCGCGATCGCATCGATCACGAAGGCCGGAGGCCAGGGGACGTTCACCCGCGCATGACCGAATCGCTCCTGCTGGTCTGCCGGGCCTGCCAGCGCTACACCTTTCACGAGACCTGCCCTTCGTGCCACGCGCCCACGCGCACCCCGCACCCGGCTCGGTTCAGCCCGGGGGACCGCTGGGGGAAATATCGCCGTATGCTGACCGTGTCCGCCGAGAAGGACGCGCACCGCGGGTAGGAAGGCACCATGTCCGGAGCGATGCACCGCATCAAGGTCGTGAACGACATTTCCGATCTCGTACCGATCCTGCGCGCGGTGGACTCGCCGCTGAAGCTCAAGCTCGTCCAGCGGCTCGGCGAGAGCTGGCTGACGGCCGAGGACATCGCGACCGAGTTCGGCAAGGAAGGCTCCCAGGCGCTCATGTTCTTCGAGAAGCTGAAACTGATCGACACGCGCTGGGTGGCCCGCGAGGGCCGACGCCAGCCGGACAAGAGCTACCACTTCTACTACTCGACCGTGAACATCAACACCACGACCCCCCTCGCCGAGATCAGCGAGATCCTCTCGATCGCGTCCATGAGCCCGAAGGAGTACGCGAAGGTCGAGGATCGCCTCTACCAGGCCGTCGGCGAGCAGGGCCGCTTCTTCTCGGACATCGCGGAGGAGCTGAGCATGAGCCCGATCCGCCTCAAGGCGATCGTGAAGCGCTCCGTCAAGTTGGAGTACCGTGGCCACCGCATCGAGCGGTTCCAGCCGACGCCCGAGGCGTAGGCCCCGCCCGGACGTTTCGGTCCTGCGCGTCGGCCATCGGGCCGGCCGCGATCCCCGCCTCACGACCCATGTCGCGCTGACCGCGCGCGCGTTTGGAGCTTCTCGGATGTACCTCCATCCCCCGGACCCGGAGCTCGCGGCTCGGCTCGCGGGGGTGGCCGAACGATGGGGAGGCGCGTTCACCATCGACGGCGTCGAGCATTGGCGGGAGTTCGTCCGCGCGTGGGACGGCGCGGTCGTTCACCTCACGATGTACGGGATACCGATCGATCGAGCCGGCCCTCGGATCCGGCGCCATGGTCGAGTTCTGATCGTGGTGGGTGGCGCCAAGGTTCCCCCTCAACTCTACCGACTAGCATCGTACAACGTAGCGATCGGGCACCAGCCCCACAGCGAGGTCGCGGCGCTCGCGATCGCGCTGGATCGCCTGCTCGGAGCTCCCCCTCCCCGGAGCTTTCGCGGAGCGAAGCACCGCATCGTGCCGAGCGCCCGCGGCAAGAAGGTACTCCCTGCAAAGAAGGCCCGAGCATGACGACCGGTGCCTTCGATATTCCCGCCCGGGCCCTCCCGCTCTCGGCGCGCGCCCCGGGAAAGTGCATCCTGTTCGGAGAGCACGCGGTCGTGCGAGGTGCTCCGGAGCTCTTGCTGGCGATCGACCTCTCCACGCAGATACTCGTGCGGGAGGCCCCGACGTTCACCTTGAATGCGGACCCCCTGGGGATGGACCACAATCCGTACTTCCGTGCCGCCGTGGAGCACTGCTGGAAGGACTCGCGTCCCATCGGGGTGCGAGCGGTCTCCCGGATCCCGCGGGCCGCGGGCCTCGGTTCGTCGGCCGCGTTCGTGGCGGCGACCGTCGCGGCTCTCGGAGCGGCTTCGGGAGGGCTCTCCCGAACCGAGCTCGCCCGGCGCAGCTTCGCTGTGGAGCGAGCGGCCCAAGGGGTCGGAAGCCCCGGAGACACCTCCGCCTGCGTTGCGGGCGGCTACGTGACCATGAACGGAGGAACGGGCGCGACCCTGTGGAGCCTGACCCAGGAGGATACGGAGTGGACGGCCCGCCGTGCGCCGGACCCGGGCTGGACGTGGGTCGTCGCCTACACCGGCGTGCCGCGCTCGACCGCCGAGGCCGTACGGGCGGTGAATCGACGGCTCGACGAGCCCGGGGGCCCGGAACTCCTCGCGGAGTTCGTGCGTGTGGCGACGGAAGGGATCCACGCGCTCGGAGCGGAGGACCGGGCGGGGGTCGCCTCGCTCATGACCCAGAATCAGGGACTGCTACGACAGGTCGGGGTCTCGCATCCTCGGATCGAGGCCCTGCTCGAGGCGGCGGCTCCCCTTGCGGACGGCTCGAAGCTGACGGGAGCCGGCGCGGGCGGGTCGGTCGTGATCCTTCCGAAGGCGGGACGCGAGGTGGAACTCCTCCGCCGACTCGCGCGGGCGGGTGGCCTCGCCTTCGTGGTTCGTCCGGCGTCCCGGGGGGCTGAACTGATCGAGCCGACGGATCCCACGTCCACCTCCGGGTGAGGCGGCCCCGCGTCGCTTACTTGCGCGCGACGATCCGTACGACGCTGTTCGGCTCCACCGGATGTTCCGCGGCCAAGGCCCGGTGGGTCCGCGCATCGATCGCGCGGATGAAGTTCTCCCCGAGATCGGTGTGCACTCGGTAGGCCATCGCCCGGGCCGTGGTGCCCGCCGGAAGCAGGAACGCGTCCGGGAGGACCCGGCCCCGCGAGTCCGTCCAGTGGGTCTCGTCCTCGACCGGATAGACGACGATCCGGTGGAGCCGCTCGAAGATCATCGACTCGAGCGCGGATTGGACCCCGGTCGATCCCCAACGCTTCATCGTCTCGGCAATCCCGTCCAACGCCTTGCGCTGCGCCGGGGAGAGGCGGTCCGGGTCCGTGAGGGTGAACGAGGGATCCCCGGGGCGGTACCGGACGAGGCCCGCTCGAGCGGCGCGTCGCAGCGTTAGCTCCTGATCGGCCGAGGTGGCGATCACGGGAACGGGACGGATCTCTTCCGCGAGCCGATCGCGCTGGGCCGGCAGGGCCCGGTCACACTTGTTCGCCACGACCTCTCGAGGCTTCGCGACACGGAGCAGCTCGCGCGCGAGCTCGGTCCGGTCCGCGGCCGTCCACTTGGACGGGTGCTCACGGTCGATCGGTACCGCGCGCAGGGCGGAAGAGATCGCGGCGGGAGTGATCGAGAGCCCGGCGAGGCGTTGGGCGAGGAACTCCTCCGTCTTGAGGCCCTCCATCTCGATGTGGCGCGCCTGCCGTTCGAACTCCCTCGATAGGATCTCCCCGCACCAGGCGACCAGTTCCTCCTGGAGCCACTCGACCTCCTCGGCGGGGTTGTGATGCCCGCTGTTGTCGATCACCCCCTCGGCGTCCGTAGAGCCCGAAAGGTCGACCACCTGCAGGAACCCGTCCGCGGCACGGAGATCGTCCAGGAAGCGGTGGCCGAGGCCACGCCCTTCGTGCGCCCCGGGTACGAGTCCGGGCACGTCGACCAGGTTGATGGGGATCCACCGGGTCCCGTCGACGCACTTGGCGTTGCCGGGGGTGCACGG
>JAKAZU010000043.1 GCA_021826525.1 Thermoplasmata archaeon | reverse complement strand
GAGCACGACGGGCCGCCTCTGAACGTGGCGGTGCTCGGGATGAGCCTGGGCCGGGCATCGATCGACGAACTCGAGACCGTCGCCCGGGCGATCACCTGGGAGTGGGTCGAGGGCGCCTGGGCGTCGATCCCCGGCACCGAGGAGGTCGGAGTACTTCGCACCTGCCACCGCGTCGAGCTCATCGTGCTGGTACGAACGCCCGAGGCCACTCGACGCTGGCAGGAACTCCTCCCCGGGCCGTCGGCTGCCTGGACCGTCCGGATCGGCCCGGAGGCGGTGCACCACGTCTACCGGGTCAGCGCGGGGCTCGAATCGCTCGCGGTCGGCGAGCGCGAGGTGCGCGAGCAGGTGCGCCGGGCGGCTCACAGCGTCCGAAGCCGCTACCCGCGGCCGGTTTTGCGGGGAGTGCTGAACTCCGCGGTCGAGGCCGCGGAGACGATCGCGCCGGACGTTCCGTCCCATCGATCGATCGCTGCCGTGGCCGCCACCCGGCTGCTGGAGGAGGTCGCGCGACCGTTCCCCCGAGTGGTGGTGGTCGGGGCGGGGGTCGTCGGCCGGCAGCTGGCCGAGGCGCTCGCCTCGTACGCGCGGGTGACCTTGCTGTATCGCTCCGCACCTCCCTCCGAGGACTTCCTTCGAGCGACGGGGGCGCGCGCGGCGAGCGTCTCCCATCTCTCCCAGGAGATCCACCTCTCCGACGCGGTCGTGACGGCCGCGAAGTCCGGAGGACGGATCATCGGCCTCGCGGACCTCGGAGATCCGACCGGTCCGCTCCTTCTCATCGACCTGGGCGTACCGCGCAACGTGGACCCCCAGGTCCGCGCCGATCCGCGGATCCGGCTCCTCGACCTCGAAGACCTCCGCGCCGGTGTGGTGGGAGGCGGAGAGACCGACACGCTCGAAAGGCACGTCGCCGATCGCGCGCGGGCATCGTGGATCGAACTGGAGCGCACGCTGCTCGAGCCTTGGATCGACGCCGTGTGGCGGCACGGGGAAGCGATCCGTACCACAGAGCTCGAGACCGCCGATCGGTTCCTCGGCTCGCTGACTCCGGAGCAGCGGATGGCGGTCGATCGGATGACCCGCCGGCTGGTCGCACAACTGCTCCGCGAGCCGACCGAACGCGTACGCGAGCTTCCCCCGGGAGCCGAGGCCGATCGACTGCGTCGTTTCGCGCTCGCCCTGTACCGAATCGATCCCGACGGACTGTGAGCGACCCGATCCGGGTCGGTACGCGCCGAAGTCCGCTCGCGCGGGCCCAGACCGAGCTCGTCGTGCGCCGCCTGCGTCGGGCGGATCCGAGCGCGACGTTCGAAGTGGTCGCGGTCGAGAGTGCGGGGGACCGGGATCGCTCCCGAGGTTCCTCCCCGGACTTCACGGGCCTCTTCGAAGAGATGCTCGATCGCCATCGGATCGATCTCGCCGTTCACAGCGCGAAGGACCTCCCCGCACGAACCCTACCCCCGTTCACGATCGTGGCCTATCCGCCGCGGGCCGATGCCCGCGACTGCCTCGTCGCACGCGCCGGCCTGAACGCGATGCGGCTCCCACCGGGAGCCCGGGTCGGATCGAGCAGCCTGCGACGGAGAGCTCAGCTGCTCCGATGGCGTCCCGATCTCCGCGTCCAGGAGGTACGAGGCAATGTCGGCACGCGCATCGGCCTCGTTCGCACCCGACGGGTCGACGCCATCGTAGTCGCGGTGGCGGGGATCGCCCGGCTGGGCCGGCGATCGGAGATCTCCGGTATCCTCCCGAGCACGCGTTTCCTTCCGGCCCCGGGCCAGGGAGCCCTCGCGCTCGAGGCGAGACGGGGGGACGGGCGGGTCGCCCGAATTGCCTCCCGGCTCGACGCGCCCGCGGTCCGTGCGGCGGTGACCGCCGAGAGGGAACTCGCCGCCGCGGTGGGCGGCGACTGCAACCTGCCCCTCGGGGCATTGGCCACGGTTCGCTCTGTTGGATTGGTTCTGAGGGCCGAGGTTCTGTCCCCCGATGGAACGATCACGCTCGCCGCGCGTGGGAGCGACTCTCTCGGCCGGGCCGCAAGCCTCGGGCGACGCGTAGGGAAGGCGCTGAACGATGCGGGAGCGCGGGAGCTCCTCGCGCAGGTGGCCCGGTAGGAAGATCGTGCCCGACCGACGGCCACCTGCGGTGCTGCTCCTTTCCTCTCGAACGACCCTGCCCACCCTCGGTGCGGGGCTGGCCCGCAACGGCATTCGGCTCCAGAGAGTCGAGGCCGTGGTCCCGTCCCCGGTCCCCCGGGCGAATATCATCCGACAGCTGGAGCGGTTCGGGCCGTTCGATACCGTGGCGGTCACCAGCAAGGCGGCGGTCGAGGCGTTCGTGCGCCCCTGGCTACGAGACGTCGGGGTCCGACGCGCCTCCGTCGAGTTCTGGGCCGTCGGGAACGAGACCGAACGGGCGCTGAGAACGGCCGGGGTAGCGCGGGTGCGGCGTGCGAACGGGGAAGGCGCCGAGCCCGTGCGCCGCGCGCTCGCCGGGCGTCGGCGACGCATCGTCCTTCCCCGATCGGATCGAGCGGGACCCCGATTCGGCCGAGAGCTCGCGGCCCACGGGCACGCGGTGCTGGATCTGCGGGTGTATCGGATCCGCCCGGGTCCCCGACTCGACGCGGATGCGCAACGTTCGGCGCGTGCGGCGCGGGTCGTGGTCGCCGCGAGCCCCTCGGCGATCTCGCACTTCCGCCGGATGGTCGGTCCCGGCACCTTTCGTCACCTGACCCGGTCGGCCCGCTGGGTCGTCCTCGGCCCCCGCACCGCGAAGGCGGCGCGGGGTCACGGTCTTCGCGAAGTGGGCGTCGCTCCGTCCGCCTCGGTACAACGCTTTACCCCCTATCTTCTTGGAGTGCTCGCCCATGCAACGGACTGACTCTTCCCGCATCGGATCCCGACGGGGGGCGACCTCCTCCGAACGCATGCGCCGACTTCGTACTACCCCCACGATCCGCGAGCTCTTCGCCGAGGTCCGCGCCGCTCCCTCCCGCCTCGTGTATCCCGTGTTCCTACGCCCTTCGGAGGGACGCCCCGAGGCGATCCCGTCGCTCCCCGGGGTCCTGCGCTACGGTACGGACACCGTGGGAACGCTCGCCCGGGACCTTCTCCACGAAGGGATACCGGCAGTGCTCCTCTTCGGCCTGCCGAAGCGGAAGGAGATCGATGGCCACGAGGCATGGAGCTCGAACTCGAGCGTCGTCCGTGCGATCCGCTCGATCCGGCGCGCGGCTCCGGATCTGGTGATCTGGACGGACGTCTGCTTGTGCTCGTACACTCGGCACGGGCATTGCGGGATCCTCCGGGGCTCGGAGATCGACAACGACGCCACCGTCGACCGACTCGGCCGGATCGCGGTCGCCCACGCGCGCGCGGGCGCGCACTTCGTCGCTCCGAGCGCCATGATGGATCACCAGGTCGCCGGCATCCGGGCGGCGCTGGATGGGGCCGGATTCGAAACCACGGGCATCGTCGCGTACGCGGCGAAGTTCGCCTCGTCGTTCTACGGACCGTTCCGCGACGCTGCCGATTCGACCCCCTCGTTCGGGGACCGCCGCTCCTACCAGATGGACCCTCGGAACGGACGGGAAGCGCTCCGCGAGCTCGCGTTGGACGCTGCCGAGGGAGCGGACGTCCTCATGGTCAAGCCCGCTCTCCCTTCCCTGGATGTGATCGCGCGCGCCCGGGCGCAGTTCCCCCACCCGATCGCCGCTTACCAAGTCAGCGGGGAGTACGCCATGATCCGTGCCGCGGCCGAGCGCGGGTGGCTCGACGAACGCGCCGGAGTGATCGAAGCGACGAACGCGATGCACCGCGCCGGCGCCGACCTCGTGATCTCCTACTACGCCCGCGATCTGGCCCGGTGGTCCCAGGAGGGACGATGACCGAGCCGGCCACCGAGGGAGACTCCGAGCCGCGCGATTTCGTCAAGTATACCCTCCTGCACCTGAACCCGGAGTGGCGGCGGCGGGCCGCGCACCTGCGCCACCGCGGGAGCGCGCAGCTCGAGCGGATCCTCGAATCCCCGCCCGCCGGAGCCATCGTTCGAACGTTCTCTCTGGTTGGCACGAAGGCCGATGCCGAGATGCTCCTGTGGATGATCTCCCCGGACCTCGAGCAGATCCAGCAGTGGCACGCCCGGCTCTTCGGAACCGAGATGGGGGGCTATCTCGAAACACGGTACTCCTACCTCGGGATGGCCCGCCGTTCCGAGTACCTGGGCGAGCACGCGCACGCGGGGCAAGAGGGCGGATCGTCCCAGCGTCGGCCCGCCGATCTTCCCTACCTGTTCCTCTATCCATTCATCAAGCGACGGGACTGGTACAACCTCCCGTTCGAGGAACGCCGACGCATGATGGGCGAGCACTTCCGGATCGGCCACAAGTATCCGAACGTGCTGATCCACACCGCTTACTCCTTCGGCCTCGATGACATGGAGTTCATCCTCTCCTTCGAATCCGACTCCCCCGCGGAGTTCCTGGACCTCGTGTCCGATCTCCGCCCGACCGAGGCGAGCCGTTACACGCAGCTCGAGACGCCGATCTTCACCGCGCTCCGAGTCCACCCGAAGCGGATGATCGAGCTCGCCGAGGGAATCCCGTGATCCCCGCGCCCGGGCCGCGTTCCCGGGCCCTGTTCCGGCGGGCCCAGCAGACGCTCGTCGGCGGGGTCGATAGCCCGGTCCGCGCGTTCACCTCGGTCGGAGGCACCCCGGTCTTCTACGCCCGAGGCCGGGGCGCATGGCTGACGGACATGGACGGAGCCCGCTACCTCGACCTTGTCGGCTCATGGGGAGCCAACATCCTCGGCGCGTCTCCCCCCTCGGTCGTTCGATCGGTCCGCGAGACCGCGGCGCGCGGCCTGTCCTTCGGGGCCCCCTCACCCCTCGAGCACGAGCTCGGCGAGCGGATCCGACGTGCGGCCCCGGCGATCGAGCGCATCCGGTTCGTCTCCTCGGGAACCGAGGCCACCATGAGCGCCTTGCGGGTCGCCCGTGGATTCACGGGTCGGAGCCGCATCGTGAAGTTCGAGGGCGGGTACCACGGCCACTCCGATGGTCTGCTCGCCCGAGCCGGCTCCGGTCTCGCAAGCGCGGCCCGGCCGGATTCGGCAGGAGTTCCTCGATCGATCGTCGCCGAGACCCACGTGCTCCCGTACAACGACGTGCCGGCGCTCCGGGCCTGGTTCGAACGCTGGGGGACCCAAACCGCTGCCGTCATCGTCGAGCCGGTCGCCGCCAACATGGGGGTCGTGCCCCCCGAACCGGGGTTCCTCGCCGCGATCGATCGCCTTTGCCATCGGTCGGGCGCGCTGTCGATCGCGGACGAGGTGATCACCGGCTTCCGATTGCGCCGAGGGCTCGCGGCCCCGAGCCTCGGACTCACCCCGGACCTCGTCACGCTCGGCAAGATCATCGGCGGCGGGATGCCCGTCGGAGCGTACGGGGGCCGACGCGACGTCATGGAAGCGCTCGCCCCTCTCGGCCCGGTCTATCAAGCCGGGACCCTCGCGGGCAACCCCGTCGCCATGGCCGCCGGGATCGCCACGCTCGACGCACTGACCACATCCACCTACCGCTCGCTCGAACGGTCGGGTCGCGCCCTGGAGCGGGCGCTTCGGGAGACCGCGGACAGCGCCGATGTCGCCCCGTTCACGATCCAACGGGTCGGCTCGATGCTGGGCCTCTCCTTCGGACCGGGACCAATCCGGAACTTCGCCGACACCCGCGGGCTCGACCGGAGACGCTACGCCCGGTTCTTCCACGCCGCTCTGGACCGGGGGATCGCGCTCCCCCCCTCCGCCTTCGAGACGACGTTCCTCTCCGCCGCGGTCGGTGCGCGCGAGATCGCCTGGGCCCGGCCACGCTTCGCCGAGGCGTTCGCCCGCGTCGCACGGAGCGGAGGCTGATGCGCGATCGGGTCCTTCGCGCGCTCCGAGGGGAGGAAGTCGACCGGCGGCCGATCTGGCTGATGCGCCAGGCCGGCCGGTACCTGCCCGGCTACCGGGCCCTTCGCGAGCACCACCCGATCCTCGAGCTCGCGCGGACGCCCGAACTCGCGGCCGAGGTGACGCTGGAGCCGCTGCGGCGATTCGACCTGGATGCGGCGATCGTCTACGCCGACATCACGCTACCGTACGCTGGCCTCGGGATCGATTTCTCGATCGACCCGGGGGTGGGGCCGGTGATCCCGAAACCGATCCGGACCCGCGCCCAGGTCGAGGAGCTCACCGCGTTCGATGCCGAGAAGAGCGTGGGGTTCGTGGGAGGAACGATCCGACGATACCGGGAGCTCGAGACCGAACGGCCGATCATCGGATTCGCCGGCGGCCCCTTCACGCTCGCCTCCTATCTTGTCGAAGGAGGAGCGGCGCGGGAGCACACCGAGACCAAGCGATTCCTCTACCGGGATCCCGCGGGATTCGATCTCCTTCTCGACCGCCTCACCGACATGACCGTGGAGTACCTGCGGATGCAGGCTCGGGCCGGGGCCACGGCCCTGCAACTGTTCGACACCTGGGTCGGGACGGTGAGCGATCGGGTCTTCGCCGAGCACCTCGCCGACCGCCTCAAGCTCCTGTTCGAGGCGCTCCAGCCGTTGAAGCTCCCCACGATCTACTTCTCGACGGGCTCCTCGCACCTGCTCGAACAGCTCGCCGACCTCGGCGCGACGGCGTTGGGGGTCGATTGGCGTGAATCGCTCGGCCGGGTGCGGCATCGGATCGGCGCGGATCTCGCCCTCCAGGGCAACCTCGATCCCGGTGCCCTCCTCGGCGACGCGGGGACGCTGAGGGTCGCCGCTCGGCGGGTCCTGAACGAGATCCCGGACGGCCGTTCGCACGTTTTCAATCTAGGTCATGGGGTCCTTCCCACCACCGATCCGGCCCGAGTCGAGGAGCTCGTCGAGTTCGTCCACCACCCGGAGCCGCTCGGATCGTCTCCGTGAGTGCGGAGGGCGGCGAAGAGCCGTTCGGCGTCCTCCCCACGGCCTACGGCGACCCGCGCGGTGCGCAAGGTCTGAAGAGTACCTCGCGGAGATGCAAGGCATGGGGTCACGCCGAGCCCGGCGCTCGCACGGACCGTGCTTTCCGC
>JAKAZU010000042.1 GCA_021826525.1 Thermoplasmata archaeon | reverse complement strand
CCCTGCCGTCATCGCGGACAACGTCGGGGATAACGTCGGAGACTGCGCGGGAATGGCCGCGGACCTGTTCGAGACCTACGTCGTCACGGCCGTCAGCGCGATGCTCCTCGCCTACTTCATCGGGAGCGTCATCACGTCCAACTACCCCAACGCGATCCTGTATCCGCTCGTCGTCTGCGCTTGGGCGATCGTGGCCACGATCGTCGGGATCGCCTTCGTGCGGATGCGGCCCGGCGGCACCATCATGGGTGCCCTCTACCAGGGGCTCGGCGCGACCACGATCGTCGGCATCGTGGGCCTATTCTACCTCAACTCCACCTTGATGAACGGCAACTGGGGCATGTTCGTCGCCACGGTGGTCGGACTGGTCGTGATGGTCCTGATCGTCCTCGCGACCGATTACTACACGAACTCGAGCTATCGGCCGGTCAAGAAGATCGCCGAATCGGCGCAGGCGGGAGCCGGCACGACGGTCATCACCGGCCTGGGCGTGGGCCTCGAGGCCGTCTGGATCTCGGGCATCGCGATCGTGGGAGCCATCCTGGTCGCCTACACCGCCGTGGGCTGGCAGGGCTGGACGACCGCCCCCACTCCGGAGCTCGGACTCTATGGGATCGGCCTCGCGGCCGCGAGCATGCTCGCGGTCACGGGCATGATCATCTCGATCGATGCGTTTGGCCCGATCACCGACAACGCCGGAGGGATCGCCGAGATGGCCGGGCTCCCGGCAGAAGCACGCGCGATCACCGATCCGCTGGACGCGGTCGGGAACACGACCAAGGCGATCACCAAGGGCTACGCCATCGGCTCGGCCGTACTCGCCTCGCTCGCCCTGTTCGCGGCCTACACCTTCGCGACCGCCCAGGCGTGGTGCGGGAGCGGCTCCTCGGTGACGATCTCCTGCTGGACCTCGTTCACCAGCCGGCTGACCATCGACCAGCCGCTCATCGTAGCCGGCCTGATCATCGGTGCGATCCTGCCGTTCTTCTTCACCTCGTTCCTGATGGAAGCGGTCGGGGTCGCGGCGAAGGCGATCGTCTTCGAGGTACGCCGCCAGTTCAAGGAGATCCCCGGCATCCTCGCGGGCACGGCCAAACCCGAGTACGGCACGTGCGTCGACATCGTCACGGTCACGGCGATCCGGCAGCTCGCCGTGCCCGCGATCATCGCGGTCTCCGTCCCGCTCGCGGTCGGCTTCCTGCTCGGGCCCATCGCGCTCGCGGGCGTCCTGCTCGGGGTCATCCTCTCCGGCTTCCCGCTCGCGATCCTGATGACCACGGGCGGCGCCGCCTGGGACAACGGCAAGAAGTACATCGAGCTCGGTCACTTCGGCGGCAAGGGCTCCGACGCGCACAAGGCGGCCGTCGTCGGCGACACCGTCGGGGATGCGACGAAGGACACCGCGGGACCCGCCATCAATCCGCTCATCAAGGTCGTGAACACCGTCTCGATCCTGTTCATCGCGCTCATCGTGGCCCACGCGGTCATCGGGATCTAGAACCCTACGGACCTGCGAGCGCTTCCGGGGCTGGGCGGCCCCAAGAGGACCGGCGACGCCGGACCGAACCACCCGTGCCCATCGACCCTCTCGGCCCGCGTTCTCGGAGCACCTAGCGCTTTCGACGCCGGGCGCGAGGCTTGGCGGACCGGGTCTTTCGGCTCGGGGCGCGCGAATTCAGGGTCGCCCGCACCATCGGCGTGGGCACCTCCAGGAGCCAGAAGATGTTCCCGTCCGGGTCGGCGAACTTGGCCATCGTGCCCCACTTCTCCTTCTTGGGCCGCACCGGGAACGACACGGCGCCCTGGGCCATGCGCGCCGCCAGGGCGTCTATCTCGTCGGTCACAAAGGCGATGCCGGTGTCTCCGGGCTCGAGCGGAGCGAAGCCCTCGCACAGATGCAGAACGAACCGATCGCCCGGCGGGGCCACGAGGATCGCGTGCCCGGAACCGCCGACGGTGTACGTGGAGAATCCGAGGTTCTTCGCCCACCACTTCGCCGACGCCTTGGCGTTCGACACGACGACGGCCACGTCCGCGATCGCGATCACGGGTCACCCGATGTCCCGGGCCTTAATGAGCGGATACGCGGCCCCGCCTAGGCGTAGTGGCTCATCGTGGAGCGTTCCTTCCGCGCTTCCTCGCGCTGCTCGCCACGCTCCTCCCGGCGACGCTCCTTGTCGCAGTCCTCTTCCGTGACCCAGACGAACTCGACGTCCTCGGGATGCTCGTGGGCGATGAACGCGCCCGCCTCGAAGGCGCTCGAGAGCATCTCCTCGAGGTTGTCGGCCTCGCTGCCTTCGAGTCGGCCGGCCGTCCGCCAGTACCAGTCGGGCGCCTTGCCGGCGGCCTGGAGGTACTCGGTGATGAGATCGTAGATCGCGCCCCGGGACTCCGAAAGTCGCACGTGCAGGTGGCGTTCGTGCTCGTCGGAGTGCGGGGCCTCGGGCGGAGATGCCATCGCGGTAGGAAGGGCCGGTGGCCTCTATAACTCCTCGCGGAAGCCCGCCTCCCGCGCTCCCCGACGCTTCAAGAGCCCGCTCCGCATGGGACGGTTCCGGACGGCACGATTCGATGGCGACCTCGAGGCCCAAAGCACCGATGGGAGGCACCGCGAGCTCCAGCGCGCGCTACGTCTTTCTCGTCGGCCGCCTGCGCAACCGGCAGATCACGATGGAGGAAGCGACCGAGCTCTTCGAGATCATGGACCTCACGGTGCGCTCCCTTTCGGCCGCTGCCGCGGCGGTGCCGCCCGCCCCCAAGTCCTCCGCGTCGCCGAAGAGCGCCCCCGCGGAATCCTCGGCCCCGGGGTTCAGCCGCGACGATCTGCTGCCGTTCGGGATCCTCCTGGTGGGCGCGGCGAGCGGCATCTCCGCGGCCCTCCGGGACCGCAGCCGGAACGGCCCGCGCAAGGGCCCACCCGAATCGGTCCGGTAGAGATCCATGGCTTTGGACCGGTTCGTCTTCGCCCACCTCGCCGACGCGCACGTCGGGGCCTGGCCCCGAGACGCCCCGCTGCGGGGTCTCCTGCGCGAGAGCGTCCTTCGCTCGATCGCCCAGGTCCGCGTCGAGCATGCCGAGTTCCTGCTCATCTCGGGCGACCTCTTCCACACACCCGTACCGGACCCGGCGGAGGTCGCGCCGGTCGCGGCGGCCCTCCGTCAGCTCTCGATCGACGGAACCCGGATCTACGCCATCTACGGCTCGCACGACTACGTCGCGCACAAGACCAGCTGGCTCGACGTCCTTGCCGAAGCCGGCGCCTTCGCCAAGGTGGCACCCGAGGCGGTTCGCCCCGAGGGCGCGCGCTGGAAGCTCCCCTTCCTCGTGGACGAGCCGACCGGAGCTCGGATCGCCGGCATCTCCGGCCGGTCCCACGGGCTCGACCGCGGGTATTTCGGTGACGTGGACTCCGAACGGTTCCGGGCCGAGCCGGGGTTCAAGATCTTCCAGTTCCACGCGGCGGTCGAGGAGTGCCTGCCGCCCCGCCTCCAGGCGCACATCCGTGGGATCGCGCGGGCCGATCTGCCCCCCGACTGCGGGTACTACGCCGGGGGTCACATCCACGTGATGTACCAGGATGAAGGACCGGGCGGCGGACTCCTCGTCAACCCCGGTGCGATCTTCGGGACGTCCACGCCGGATCTCGTGTACCGGCAGGAGCACCCTGGCACGCAGGGTCTCGCGGTCGTGACGGTCGCCCGAGGACGACCGTCGGTGCGTTTCTTCGATCCATTCCCCTACTCCAAGCTCCACATCATCGACGTCAACGTCACGGGCCGGAGCGGAAGCGAGATCCGCGCCGACACGGAGGTGGCGGCGCGTCCGTACGCGGGGGTCGGAACGAACATCATCGCCCACTACACCGGCACTCCGAGCGCCGCGGGGCTCGCCGCGCTCGGGGTGTCGGAGTCCCAGCGGCGGTTCGAGGAGCTCGGGATGTCGTTGCATCCCGACGTCCGGGACGTCGCCGGCGTCTCGGCCGAGGCGACGCCCGCGCTGCCGGAATCGGAGATCGAGGCCGCGGGGTTCGCCGCCCTCTCCGAGGAGACGGGACCGAGCGCTCCGTGGGCCGGGGGTCCCGAGGGCGCTCAGCGGTTGCGCGCGCTCCTCCAGGAGCTGGCCCTCCCGCGAGGCGAGGGGGAGTCCCGGACCGATTACGTGGAGGCCCGGGTCGACGGGGGCAGCCGACTGCTCGGCGTTCGACGGGTCGGACCACGCTGAGGAGAATCGATGCAGCTGCGCCGCCTCCGATTGAAGAACATCCGCAGCTACACCTCGGCCGAGCTCGAACTCGGCCGGGGGACGACCCTGATCGCCGGGGATGTTGGCTCCGGCAAGACGTCCCTCCTGTACGCGATCGAGATGGCCCTTTTCGGGTTCGCCGAGGTCGACGCGGGGTTCCTCGTTCGGCACGGCGCACCCCAAGCGGAGGTCGCCGTCGAGATCGAGCACGAGGGCCACCGCTACGAGATCTCCCGCCGGTTCCGGCGGATCACCCGCAAGGGTCGCCATAGTTTCGAATTGGAACGCAGCACGTTCTCGCAGGACGGAGCGACGACCCTGTACTCGGCGACCGAGCTCCGCCAACGGATCATCGACCTCTTCGGTTTCCCGGACAATCCGAGCCCCCGCGCCCACTCCGATCTATGGCGCTGGGCGGTCTACGTGCCGCAGGAACGGATGCGCGAGGTCCTCGCCCAAGACCCCCAGGACCGGCTCGAGACGATTCGCAAGGCGCTCGGAGTGGAGCGGTACCGCATCGCGGCGGAGAACGCGCAGGAGCTCGCCTCCGAGATCCGGCGGGTCGCCGCCGCCCGCGTCGAGGAGGCCGACCGCCTCCACCACTGGGAGGCCGACCGTTCCGTGCGCTCGGCGGAGATCGCCCGACTCCGGGCGGAACGCGAGGGCTTCGAGACGAAGCAGGCGGAGCTCCGCCGAGATCTCGATGGGGCGGAGCGCGCCAGCCAGGAGCTCCAGGAGGGTCTGCGCCGAGTCGAAGGAGATCGCCGGGAGCAGGCGAGCCTGACGCGCGAAGGCGAGCCGGACCTGCGCGCCGTGGCCTCGCTCACCGAGCAGCAGCGCCACGCAGGGGTCGAGATCGAGCGCCTCGCCGCCGGTGACACCGTCGGCCCCGCCGCCGATCTCGCCACTCTGAGTCGGCGGGCGGCAACGCTGGGTGAGGAGCAGGTCCGGCTGAACGCCGGGCTGCGTGAACTCGGCACTCGACTCCAAGAGCTCGCCGCCGCGCGCGCCGAGGCGCTCGCGGCCGAGCGACGCCGGGCCGATGCTCGCGAGCACGCTGATCGGGCTCGGCGTGCGCTGGAAGAAGCGAAGGCGACGCACGCCGAGCTGTCGACCCAGGGGCCCGTGCGCGAACCCCCGGCCCCCACGCTCCGAAACCTATCGGAGATCGACTCGGCCCTGGAAATGGCCCAAGCGGCGGAGCGGGCGGCGCTCGAGGAGGCGGCGCGCGCCCGGACGGATCTGGAAGAGGTAGACACCCTCCTCGCGGGGGGCATCTGCCCCCGCTGCCGACAACCCGTCCGCCCCGAGGAGTTCCGCCCGCACCGCGAGGAGAGCGCTCGAGCGCTCGCCGAAGCGGAGCATCGGCTTCGGGGGCTGCAGGCCGAGCGCGCGGCCGTCGGGGAGGAACGCCGATCCCGCGAACGGTACGAACGCGCCCGCGACCGTTGGATCGATCTAGAGCGCCGCCGCGCGGACTCCTCCGCGTCGCTCGCGCGCTGCGAGAGCGAGGAAGTGACCTCACGCGCGGCGCTCCGCGAAGCCGAGGCCGGGGCTCAGAAGGCCCGCCAGCGGGTCACGTCGCTGGAACCCGTAGAGGTCGCGGAGCGCGCCGAACGGGCGAAGGTGACCGCCCTGGACGCGGAGCGGACGCACTGCCTCACTGGGATCGAGGAGCTCCGCCGCGCCGAGGAGGAACGGCGGAACCGTCAGATCCGTCGGGAATCGCTGGAGCGGGATCGAGCGAGGATCGGCACCGAGCTCGAAGCGATCCAACAGCGGATCGCCGAGCGCACGATCGCCCTGAACGCCCTGCGGGACCGCGTGGAGCGCGCCGCCACCCTCGAGCAGGAGGACGCCCGCGCCCGGCAGAAGTTCGCCGAGCTCCAGGGCGTGGCTACAGAGATCCGCGCGGCGATCGTGCGCACCGAGGCCCGCATCGAGGACTCCGAGCGGCGCCTCCATGAGGCGGAGGCCGGCCTTCGGGAACGCCGCCAGCTCCTCGGTGAGATCGAGGAACTGCGGTCGAAGGCGGCCTGGGTCGGGGGGCCGTTCCGCGAGACGCTCTACTCGATCGAGGAACGCCTGCTCGCCTCGGCCCAGGCGATGTTCGACCAGCTCTTTGCCCGCTACTTCGCATCGCTCGTGGACGACCCCGGCCTCGAGGCCCGCGTCGACGTCGGCTTCACCCCCGCGGTCCTCATCCACGGGGAATGGACCCCCGCCGAGGCTCTGAGCGGAGGAGAGCGCACCTCGCTCGCGCTCGCCTTCCGTCTCGCGCTCGGCCGGGTCGTTCGGACGATGGGGAGCCTCGATCTCGAAACGATCATCCTGGACGAGCCGACCGATGGATTCTCCCCGGAGCAGATCGTGCGGATGGGCGAGCTCCTGGAGGAGCTCGCCCTGCCGCAGGTCATCCTCGTCTCGCACGAAGCCGAGCTCGCGTCGATCGCGGACCGGGTCCTCCTCGCCGAGAAGCACGACGGGGCCTCGGTGCTCCGTGTCTCCCGCGCCGAACCGGCCGGGCCGCCCGCTACCTAGGGCGAGCGTCCGAGCGCCCTCCCGACGGGAGGAGCGTCGAAAACGTCGTCGCGTCCCACGGCGGGATCGAGGCGAGCTCGAGATTCTGGGCGATGTGTTCCGGCTGTTTCTGGCCGACCAGCGCGGCCGTGTTCCCGGGTGCGGAACGCGCGAATTGAAGCGCGGTCGCCGCGCGCGGGAGCCCGGCGGCGGTCGCGCCCGAGCGCGCGAGCCGGCCCTGGAGGAGGGGCGCGCTCGTGAAGCATCCGACGCCGAGGGCCGTCGCGGCCGCGAACAGGGTCATCGGGACTCCGGCGACCCGCTGGTTCTGGACGGTAGCGGCCTCGGGCATCGCGAGGTTGAACGGGAACTGGACGTAGCGGAAGCCATGGTGCTCGCCGCCCACCTCGCGGGCGA
>JAKAZU010000041.1 GCA_021826525.1 Thermoplasmata archaeon | reverse complement strand
GAGCGGCGGTTCGCCGATGCTCCGAGCACCGCGGTCCCCTACCGGTCGGTCGGGGAGATTGGCTTTCACGGAAGCGGCGCGCGCGAGTACGTCCATGGGGTTCTGGCCCGGGTGGACGCCGCGCGCATCTCCGCGCGCGCGTACGCGATCGTCCTCGACGTCGGAAACGGCACCGCGGCGGTGACCGGCCCGGACCTCTTGCGGAGACTGGGCTGCCGGGTCGTGACGCTGAACGGCCATGTGGATGGGACGTTCCCGGGGCGGCCCTCGGAGCCGACCGAGGCCAACGTCGCCGATCTGCGGCGGGCGGTCCCGAGCGTCGGCGCGGATCTCGGGATCGCCCACGATGGGGACGCCGACCGCGCCGTCTTCGTCGAGCGCTCGGGCCGCTACGTCCCGGGCGAAGAGATTCTCGCCCTCCTGGCGCGAGACGCGGTTCGACGCCACGGCGGCGGGATCGTCGTCACCCCCGTGACCGCGCCGGATTCCGTCGAGGAGGCCGTCCAGCCGTTGGGAGGGGAGGTCGTCTACACCCGCGTCGGCAGCCCGAACGTGACGCGCGAGATGCTGGCCCGCCACGCCGTGATCGGCGGTGAGGAGAACGGAGGCCTGATCTTCCCAGAGTTCCAGCTCGCCCGCGACGGCGCGATGACGGTGGCGGTCGTGCTCGATCTGATGGCCCGAGAAGGTCAACCCCTCGACGTCCTGCTCGCCGGGCTCCCGCACCACGCCCTGCTCAAGGAGAAGGTCCCGTGCCCGCTCGATCGCCGGGAGGAGACGGTACGGGCTTTCGCCGAGCGCTTCGGTCCCGGCGCGGAACGCGTCGTGACCATCGATGGAGTGAAGATCTATCGCCCCGGAGGTTGGGTGCTCCTGCGGCCGAGCGGGACGGAGCCGCTTCTACGCCTCTTCACCGACTCGAGGGATCCCAAACGAGCGCGCGAGCTCGCGGACGAAGCGCTCGCCGCGGTGCGCGCTTCGATCGGCCGGCAACGCGGGGCCTAGTGGATCAGCGGCCCGATCACGAAGACGCCTAGGACGAGCAGCAGGAATACGGTGAAGGTAATCCGCGCGACCAGGATCTCTCCGTTCCGGTGGAAGAAGTAGAATCCGGCGAGGACCCGGGCGATCGGCACGACGAGGAGCGTGAGGATCCCCAAGGTGAGGTAGGCCTCCGGCGCCCCGGCCCACAGGCCCGATGCGAGGCCCGCCAGGGAGAGATAGTTTGCGATCGGGTTGATCGCGATCACGCTGGAGGAGTCGGCCGAGGGGTTCTCGATGCCGAAGGCGATGAGTGCCCCGAACAGGATCGACAGTGCGATCGCGAGTCCGACTTGCAGGAGTCGCGTCATGGTAGCGGCCGCCGCGGGAGGCAGCGGGTGCAGGTACACCGGGCCCCGGACGGTCGAGACCGTTTCGTTCATGGAGCCCCCAGCGCCCGGACGATCAGCTCGATCGCGAGACCGCAGACCACGGTGAAGAACAGGAAGCGGAGCCAGAGCGTGCGGGCTCCGGGAAGGATGTGGCTGCCGAGGATCGCACCGACCGTCGAACCGATGCCGATCGGGGCCGCGAGGACCGGGTTCACGTAGCCGGCCGCGAGGAGGATCCCCGCGCCCGCGCATGCCGTCACCCCGATCATGAAATTGCTGGTCGCCGTGGCGACCTTGAACGGCATTCGGAGCGCGCCGTCGAGCGCGAAGACCTTCAGGACGCCGCTTCCGATGCCGAACATTCCGGATACGATCCCCGCGCAGAACATGACGCCGAAGGCCCCGCTCGTGTTGGCGGCCTGATAGACGACCGTGGTGCCGGTCCGAGCGTCCCGGAACGCTCCGGTCAGTCCGAGCTTCTGGGAGGTCCGGTCGGGCACCACGTTCTCGGGCACCTCCTCGTGACGGCGCAAGAGGGCCGAGAGCGATCCGAGGATCAGAACGATCGCGAGGGCGATCAACAGGGCCGCCGTGAGATTGTAGCGCGTCAGCAGGATGGTGAGGCTCGCTCCGAGGAGCGCTCCGGGGACCGTGGCGATCTCGAGCACCATCCCGATCCGGAGATCGGTGAGGCCCTCGTGGATGTACGCGGCTCCCGTGGTGACGGAGTTCGCGAGGATCGTGATGAGCCCGGCGCCGACGGCCTCGATGAACGGCACCTGGAAGAAGATCACGAGCACCGGGATCACGATGATCCCGCCCCCGATCCCGGTCAGCGAGCCGATGAACCCGGCTGCAATCGCGATCAGGAAGAGCAGCACGAGGAACAGGACAAGTTCCACGTGGGTCGTCACGAGCCGGATGGGAAAAAGACGTTGGATGGTGCGAAGTCGGCCGGACCCGGAACGAAACGGCCATGAAGGGCTCCCGGCTTGGGGGCTACCGATGGAGCCACGCGGGGACCGACTCGCCTTCGGCCACCCAGGGACGGCCCTCTTCGGCGCTCCGAGCCGCAAGGACGGATTCGGGACGGCCTACTCGGCGGACTCCCAGCTCTGGTACACGATGTGGCGAGGCGTCGTCACCGAGGTGTACTACCCCACGATCGACCGTCCGAAGCTCCGGGGCATCGAGTATGTGGTCACGGACGGGGAGACCTTCCTGCACGACGAGGCCGTGCACATGGAGAGCACCATCGAACGACCCCACGAACATGCACTGGGCTACCGCGTCCAGTCCCGCGACCCGGAGGGCCGCTACACGATCGACAAGGAGGTGCTCTCGGCCCCGCACCTACCGTGCCTGCTCATGCGCACGCGCATGCAGACCCGGACCGCGACGCTCCGCGAGCGTCTGAAACTCTACGTGCTCATCGCCCCGCGACTCGATCCCAACGACGCCGGGGACGATGGGGACGTCTTCGATCTGGTCGGAATGCCGATCCTCGCGGCATCGCGTCCGGGAGTGGCGCTCGCGGTCGGCGGGACCGTGCCGTTCTCCCGCGCGTCCGTGGGCTACGTCGGCCGGAGCGATGCTCGGACCGATCTCATGGACCACTTCGGCATGTCCTGGGAGTTCGATCACGCTCCGGCCGGACACATCCTGCTCGCCGGTGAGATCCCCGTGCCCGACGACGGGGAGTTCACCCTCGCCTTCGCCTTCGGCGGCTCGCCGGAAGCGGCCTCGACCACCTTGCTCCAGGCGCTGGGCACTCCGTTCAGCTGGCAGCGGGACCGCTTCATCGAGCAATGGGACCGGACGGCCCGTCACGAGCGACCCCTCGGGTCCCACTCCGGCGACGACGGACGACTCTACCGGGCGAGCCACTCCGTCCTCCTCGCGCACGAGGATAAGGAATTCCCCGGCGCGTTCATCGCCTCGCCTTCAACGCCGTGGGGCATCGTCCATGGCGGCGAGCGCGGAGGCTATCATCTGGTCTGGACCCGCGATCTGGTTCACACCGCCACCGGGCTGCTCGCCGCCGGCAATCGCGAGGCACCCTTGCGGGCGCTGATCTACCTCGCCTCCCGCCAGCAGGGCGATGGGGGATTTCCGCAGAACTTCTGGGTCGACGGGGGTGCCTACTGGAAGGGGGTCCAGCTCGACGAGGTCGCCCAACCGATCCTGCTCGCGGCACGGCTCGATCGCGCGCGCGCCCTCCAGCAGTTCGACCCGTATCCCCTCGTCCTGCGCGCGGCGAGATACCTCATCGAGCGCGGTCCGGCGACCCCCGAGGACCGCTGGGAGGAGGTGAGCGGCTACTCTCCGTCCACCCTCGCGGCCCAGATCGCGGCGCTGACGTGCGCGGCCGGATTCGCTCGCGCCCGGGGCCATGCGGGAACCTCGCGGTTCATCCAGGAGTACGCGGACTTCCTGGAATGCCACGTCGACCCGTGGACGATCACCGAACATGGTACCCTCGACCCGGAGATCCCACGCCACTACGTTCGCATTCGGCCGATCGATCCGAACGATCCCGCTCCGAACGAGTCGGCGGACTTCGGTACGATCCGACTGCCGAACCTGCCGCCCGGCACGAACTCGACGTTCCCGACCGTGGAGATCGTCTCCGGTGATTTCCTCGAACTCGTCCGAGAGGGGATCCGGGCCGCGGACGATCCGGCGGTGGTCGACTCCCTCCGTCTCATCGATCGCGTGCTCCGGGTCGATACTCCGAGGGGCCCGGTCTGGAGACGGTACACGCACGACGGGTACGGGGAAGGCGTGGACGGGTCGCCGTTCCTAGGTTCGGGGGTCGGCCGGGCGTGGCCGCTCCTCACGGGGGAGCGGGGCCTCTACGAGCTTGCCGCCGGCCACGACCCAGCCCCGTACCTGCATGCCCTCGAGCATTTCGCCACGGGTACGGGCCTATTGCCGGAGCAGGTCTGGGATGCGCCGGCGTTGCCCGACCGCGAGCTCGCACCCGGCCACCCCACCGGCTCTGCGACACCGCTGGCCTGGGCCCACGCCGAGTACGTGACGCTGCTGCGCTCGGTTGCGGACGGGGCGATCTTCGATCGGATCCCGATGGTGGCCGACCGGTATCTCCATCGCCGACGGTCGACGAAGTCGGTCGAGATCTGGAAGTTCAATCGCCGGCCCTCGACGATCGGGTGCGGTCGGCTCTTCCGCATCCAGGTCTCGGCGCCGTTCCGGCTGCATTGGTCGGACGACGACTGGAGGACCGCACACGACACCGACTCGACCGAGACCTCGCTCGGAATCAGCTACGTCGACCTGCCTCCGCTCGAACGCCCTGGGAACTCCTACCGCTTCACATTCTACTGGCCGCAGGGCGATCGATGGGAGGGTCGGGACTTCCGCATCGATTCGGTGCCGGCCTCGCCCGCGCCGACAACGCCGTAGGCGAACCACGCTCTTCGGCGCGCTACGAGGTCGGCCGCCCGGGGGGATGCGGCACGATGGCGGGGTTGGGCCCCCTCCACGTGCGGGTCACCCGCGCGAACGTGTTCGATACGATCCGGTCCCGGATCATGCCGATGTTGGACCAGGAGAAGATCGACGGCTCGAGGTAACAGGCGAGGGCGCACTTGTTGCACGTCTCGTACTTCGACCAATCGTAGGAATTCCAGAGGGCCGTGACATCCGTCTCCCAGACCGGGGTCTGCCCGGCGTACTCGTGCAGCGTGTAGCAGGGCAGCACGATCCGTCCCTGTGGATCGATGTTCATGGTCATCCACGGCTTGCAGTGCCAGCTCTTCTGGCGGTACCACGAGTTGATGATCGCGTCGAAGTACTCGGGAGACTCGAGGATCGGCGCGCCGTTGACGCGCCGCAGGCGCAGTTCCCGGAGCACCTCGAGGAGATCGGGGCCCATCGGGCTCATCGCGTCCGCTGTGGAGTAATCGTAGGCGACCTGGAAGGTGATCGAGACCCCCATCGACTCGGCGAGATCGACGAGCGGAACGGCGTGGTAGATGTTGTCCTTCGTGATCGTGCTCGAGATCGCGACCGGGATCCGTTCACGCGCCGCTTTGATGCCTTCGATCGCCCGCTCGTACGATCGCGGGATCCCCCGCAGGAAGTCGTGCATGGGGCCGATGCCGTCGAGGCTGACGAAGAGGAGCTCGAGCGACCGCGCGATCTCGGGCAGCCGTTGCTGGAGCAGCCAGCCGTTGGTCACGAGCGAGGTGTGGAAGCGGTCGTGCGACTCGCGCAAGATCTCGGGGAGGTCGCGGCGCAGCATCGGCTCGCCCCCCTCGAACCCCAGGAAGGAAACGCCCGTGCGCACGAGGGCGTCCATCATGCGGATCTCCTGGGAGAGCGACAGGAGCTCCTCGTCCTCCCGTCGCCAGAACGGACACATCTTGCACTCAAGGTTGCAGCGGTAGAGCAGCTTGTGCCCTGCGATGACCGGCAGCTTCTGGCCGCGCGCCTCTCGAGTCGCTCGCTTCAGACTGCGCAGCACCACCGGCTCGAAGTACGCCATGGACTTGGAAGGGGCCAACGTAGGGGTGGCTTTATGCTGGAGGGAAGGGGAACCTAGCAGCTCCGCGGGGGTAGTGTGAAGAAATCGTGGACGACACCCCCCGGCCGGTGGGTCCGGTCGGGAGCCGGGCTCTACCCGTAAGAGGGAAGCCCCTGTCCGTCTGGCCCCTTTCCATGTCCGGGGACGAGGAAGGCCCGAAGCTCACGGACCACATCGTGGGTCCCTGGCGCGAGCCCCCCGGAGTGGACCTGAGCCGTATCCTCGCGCTCAGCGACGGTGTCTTCGCGTTCGCGATGACCCTCTTGGTCGTTAACTTGACCGACCTCGGTAAGATCCTCTCATGCGGGACCAGTTGCTCGGACAGCGAGCTGGCTGTGGCCCTCGCCGGCGATTGGCAGTTGTTCATCGGATACGCGACGGTAT
This sequence comes from Thermoplasmata archaeon, assembly GCA_021826525.1. Next base: position 1,070 of record JAKAZU010000041.1, on the reverse strand, counting down.
TCCTGATCATCGCGATCTACTGGACCACCCACCACCGCATCTTCCGCTACATCGAACGCTATGACACTGCCCTCATCTGGTTGAACATCTTCTTCCTTCTCACCATCGCCTTCACGCCGTTCGTCCTCGAGCTCTACAACACGTACCCGGACCTGACCGTCGCGGTCGCCTTCTCCTCCGCCGTCATGGCGACGACGGGATTGCTCAGCGGCGCCATGTGGTTCCATGCGACCGGCAACGCCCGCCTCGTCGACCCGAAGCTCGGACGGAACGTCGTGGAGTTCTACCGCACGCGCGCGTTCGCCATTCCGGCCGTCTTCCTCATCGCCATCCCGGTGGCGTTCGTGGTACCGTCTTATGCCTCCTTTTGCTGGCTCGCCGCGCTTCCAGCCAGCATCTTGGTGCGTCGCTACGGGGGTTCGTAATCCGGCAATCGGGGGTAGGAGTGGCCGAAGATCCCGGCGGAACCCTGCTGGGCGGGAGCGACCCTATAGTTCCTGGGCGAGAGTTGCCAGCCGTCGTTCCCTGAACGCGCGGCGGGCGGGGGCGCCGGGAGAATCACGCCCGCTTGCGGCTCATCAACTTTCGGTCGTTGTAGACTCCGACCGGAGCCTTCCAGCCGATCCCTCCGTGGCTGCGGCTTCGATTGTACACCTGTCGCCAGTGGTAGAGCTCCCGGCGGAAGTGCCCGAGAGAGCGGAAGCGCGCTCGGCCAACGAGTTCCTGGGTCAGGATTCCGTGGAACCTCTCGAGCTTCCCTCGGCCTCGTGGGTTGTACGGCCTCCCGCAGATCACCGGAAGGTGGTGCTCCTGGCAGAACCGTCGGAACTCTCCCGAGACGAAGCAACTGCCGTTGTCGACAGAGACTGCTTTGGGCGCTCTCCCGCTCTTGAACGCCCACCAGAGGTTGTTGGTCGCCTCGCGTATTCGCTCCCTCCGATAGGCTCCGGCCATCACCAGGAAGCGGGAGCGGTCGTCCAAGATCGTGTGGACGTAGATCTTCCCCGGCACCCTCGCGATGCGGAACTCACAGACGTCCACCTGCCAGAGCGAGTCCACGTGGCGCCGCT
>JAKAZU010000040.1 GCA_021826525.1 Thermoplasmata archaeon | reverse complement strand
GATCGTCAACAGAATGGTAGAAGAGATCCTCCCCGAGATGCCCAACCCTCGGGGATGGAGCCACCAACCCCACGTCGGTCGCCCCGGACCTCACCGACGAGGGCGGCCCGAGCGGTTTCCGTGGGAGCCGATGGCGGAGTCGGTCGGGCTGATGCACGCGATGGGGTGGGACTACCGCCAGGCGGAGGGGAACCTCTGGGTCGCTTCCGACATCCGTCGGCGGATCGGTCTCGAGGAGGCGCCCTCGCGCATGACCCTCTGGCGGGCGGAGCGACGATTCTCGGAGGAATGGCTGCGCGAGCTCAACGAGAAGGTGCTCGCCGCCTTCAAACAAAGGAGCGGGACCCTGGCGGAGGAGTTCGAGCGCTTGCGGCGGACTCGACGGGGCTTGGGGAGCACGCGCGGGGCGAGTGGTTCTCGTTCCGCTTCGGACGACGGCTCTCGGTCCACCAGTTCCGCAAGCTCCATGTCGTCAGCGAGTGCCGAGGAGAGCGACGGGGGGTTGATCCGCGCTTGGGCGCTGACCGCGCCCCACGCAGCGGACAACCCGATGTTGCGGTCGCTGCTGGACTGAGTGGAGGCCCCGCTGGGTCCCGTCCTCGGGGACGCGGCGTATGCGGGCCGACGGAACGTGACGTATGTCGCCGAACGAGGGGGCGAACCGTTCTCCCCTCCGAAGTTCCGGTGGACCGCCCGTTCGCGAGGTCACCCCGCGTGGCGGCGGATGATCCTACGCTACCGCCACCACCCGGGGGTCTTCCACGAGACCTATCGGTTCCGAGCGAACGTGGAGAGGGCATTCTCTGCGATCCAGCGGCACCAAGGTCCGTTCCTCCGAGCCCGGAGTGCGGTGATGCAGCGGCGCGAGGCCGGATGGCGGATGATCGCGAGGAACGTCGATTTACTGGCCCGTGCTCGGGCTGCTCGAGAGGTGCTGTGAATTATGGGACCCAGCCAACTGGCACGGTATACTTATATACTGCGTTGCACAGTTATAATTAAATATATGAATTCCAAATCTGTTTTCTAGTAGATTTTTTCCAAGTTTTCTATTAAGTTTTCCATATGCGGCGCGTGTGATCCTGCAAACCCCTGCGAAGCTCGGAGTTGTTGCAAAAGGTGGCCGCTTTTGCAACAAGCCAAGCGTTAGCGGGTCTTGGCAACGCTTTTAGCGCAATTCTTCCCTGGATTGCTGCATGGGACGCCCCTTTCGTCCGAGCGACGCGATCCGGTTTCTCGAGCAGCTTCGTGCGGAGCTCGCGCGAGATCCTTCCACAAGTAACGAGGAACTGGCGCGCAGCACCGGCGCGTCGTTACCGACCGTGCGGAAGTACCGGAGGAAGCTCCAAGGGAGGGCATCCCCTCCTCGTCGGCGGATGCGATTTGTGCTGGCCAACGACGGGGGACCGAGTAGTCGAGGTCTCGCCCGGATTCCGAGACCCTACACTACGATCCTCGTTCCGTCCCTTCCACCGGTTGCGAGTAGGGACGGCCTCAGCCTGGATGCAGAACCGCTCACGCTCGGGAAGGCGGATAGTGATGCACGCACGCTCGCCCAGAGCGTGGTTCCCTCGCTCCTGGAGATCGAAGGAAGCTCCCGTCGGATGGAAGGGATGCTCGAGCGGATTGATGCCCGGCTGACCCCCAAGCCGCCTTCGGAGAGTGACCTGCGATGGACGGGCCTGTGGAGTACGTTCGAGAAGGCATCCCGGTTCGCTGCGCTGACGGGCAATTCGGTGCCCCGAGAGATTCGTCAACTGGTACGCCTATGGGCTTACGAGAACTATTTTCAGGACACGCAAGACAACCATGACGGCAAGCCGATCAGCGAGCTCTCCCCCCTTTACCCGCTCCGCCGCCGTCCGTGAGCATCCTCAGCAACTCTTCGATCTCTTGGAGTTTTCGCTCTCCCACGAGGGCCCGGTAGTAGGCCTGATTATCCTGGCGAATGGTCCTCCGGGCGGGGTGGGGCGCTGGGCTGCGTGAGCCGGTGAAGCCGGCTCGGACGCGCTCCGCCGCCGGCGGGAGTGCTCCCGTGAAGCGTTGGCCGAAGGCGGTCCGGGCGACGGCTCCGAATCGCTCCATAGCGGCTCTCCGAGCAGGGGTGAGTCCCTCGCGAAAGAGGTGCGAACCCAGCCGCTGGAAGATGACCCGATCCCCTCGCAGGTAGGCGATCAGCGGGACGGTCTCATGGGTTTGAGGGTCGGTCACGTCCAACCTGAGGCTCTGCATCCCGCACGACCCGCCGAGCATCAGGTCGCCAGGGTTTAGAACCTCATTGCGCGCGCATCGGACCCGTTCCTAGTGACATGTAACTCATTTGCACGACAAAGCGTTCATTCGAACTCCCTTTCCCGGTTCGTGCGGGTCGCCGTTCCCATGGTCCTCGCTTCCACTGAGGTGAGCGAGCTCCGGCGCTGGGCACACGATCGCTCGGCCCCTTACCGGTGGGTCCTCCGCGCTCGGATCGTCCTTGCCGCTGCCCAGGGCCAATCGAAAGATCAGATTGCAGAGGTTCTCGGAACCCGTCCCCACACTCTCGGCGTCTGGTGTCGGCGCTTCGCCCTGCTCCGACTGGAGGGACTTCGGTAGGACGCACCGCGCACCGGCCAGCGACCTCGCCTGTCGCCCGCCGGGTACAACGGATCCTCCGCGCCACTACCTCCGAGAAACCTCGAGGCAACACCCATTGGTCGACCAGATTGCTGGCCCGACCCCTCGGGGGGAGCCACATGCCGGTCCAGCGGGTCTGGCCCGAGCACGGACTCCAGCCCCACCGAACCTTATCGTTCAAGTCGAGCACGGACCCACGGTTGTGGAGAAACTCATCGACGGGGTGGGGCCCTACATGAACCCGCTCGAACGGGCGGTGATCTTCACCGGGGGCGAAAAGCCCCGGGTGCAGTCGCTCGAGCGAACGCGGGCGGTCCTTCCGATGGCGGGGACATGGCCGGAGGGCCGGCCCCACGACTTCGGCGCCATGGGAAGATCGGCCTGTATGCGGCGCTGAGCACTCTCGATGGTCACGTGAGCCACGCCTTCTATCCACGCCACCGCCACCAGAAGTTCCTCGGGTTCCTGCGAATTCTGGACCAACAGGTACCGGCCGATCTGTCCGTCGGGGTCGTGCTCGACAAACTGAGCGCGCACAAGATCGATGAGGTCGAGCGGCGGCTCTATCGAGACCGGCGATTCCGCTTCCACTTCGTGTCGACGGGGTCGTCGTGGGTGGACGTGGCCGAAGAATGGCTCACCCAAGTGGAGGAGAAGACCATCTACCGAGGGAGCTTCACGAGCGTTCCCGCCCTGAAGGCAGCCATGAAGGAGTTCGTCGCGGCGAGCAACGGCCACGCCGAACCCCGGGTCTAGACGAAGGACATGAACACCATCCTCAAGAAAGTGGCCCGGATCCGCCCGCGCATGGGACTCCCGCCGTTAATCTTGAGTCGACCAATCAGTAGCCGACTTCGCAACGCCCCCTCAGCGGTTCCCCATCTTCAATCCGACGACCTACCCGCCTGGCTTCCCGGAGGAACCTTTCTCGCGCGGTGGCGACGTGCGTCTCGGCATCCTTGACTGCCCGCACCATTTCGTCCAGCTCCTGGTCCTGGCTGAGCTCTCGGAAGACCCTCTCTAGGCCGGTTTCCGTTGCCGATTCTGGAGATTCCGCGGAGAAAGGGGCCTCCTCATGAGGCCCGTCGTTCGCCGCGTCCTCCCAACGATTACGATCCTGGGCGATCTCGGATGACTCAGGAGTTCCACGAGAGGATGCCTTCAATCTCTCCCACATGTACAGGGCCATCTCGTCCGTCGGAGACCCCTCCGCTTCGGGGGATTCGACCGAGGGGCTCTCCGTTGGCGGCGTTCTCAGCCGGAGAAGCACTTCACGGATCTTGGCCAGTAAGAGGGTTCCCGCCGCTCCCTGGATGGGGCGCTGGAGGCCCCCCCAATGGCGGAAGAACTCGCCCACGAACGGAGCCTCGCCCGTGAGTCGTCGGCTTTCCAACAGAGCCACGTCGAGTTCGTTTTTGGCCGACTGGACCAACGGATAGGCGGCCATATGCTCGATCGCCTGCCGGACCGTCTCACGCGCATCGTCGCTTCGCCCGGTGACTAGAGGCTCAGGATCCAGGAACAACTTTCCCAGCTCGTGCGCGTGAGCCTGCCGCTCTGCCGGGGAAGGGAGGGCTGAATCCTGTGGCAGACGCCTTCTCTGTTGCCGGAACGTTCGGCCAATGAGAGCTGCGAGCGCTCCCTCCCCTTCGTCCATCAACGACATCTTGCTGCGAATGAGTCCTTCGAACTCCTCCCGCTCCGTGTCGTCGGGGATCAGGCCGTCGAATCCCGCAAATCGGTTCTTACGGGCCAGGATCAGTCGGCGAGCGAGTGCCTTGGGGCTATCGATTTTCCATACCTGGGCGAGGTGGAGAATAGTCTCCTGAACTCTTCGAAGCCTGGGCGTAGTACCGCTGCCTTGGTCCTCCTCTCGCGACATTTGTCTCCGTGTCGCGCGACATGAGTTCCGAGAGCGCCTTTGGGCTCACGCGACAAATTACCGAAAGTTCGACACAATATTAACTGATGCAGGGTCTGCACGAAAGAGGCGGAGCCGCGACTCGCCAAATCGAGGCGGGTCTGCAAGGGCGGAGGGACCCACGACCGGGGTTACGACCGGGAGGGCTTACCCTGAGTCGCGAGTTGCCGCGTAGACAGTTTGGGCGTGAGGCGTTCCGAGACGGCATCACGCGCGTGCGCCCTTCCCCTCGGCGCCAAGTTTTATACGATGAGCTTGGACCTCGTGCGTCGGAGACGATTCCCCAGAACCCTACCGATTGCTACAGTTGATTGCGATGATTCTAGTCGGGTGAAACAAGGTGGGGGGCATTCTGCCAAGCGGTACTGCCGCCATCCGCCAGAGCCGTTCGACCACCGTCGCTGGCCGTACCGCGGTCCTGGTCCTCCTGTTGGTGGCTCTCTTCCTCCTCTCGAGCGTACTGGCTCCGTTCGGACTTGGCCCAGGGTCTAACGCGACACGAAGTGGGGCCGCCGTTCCGAGGGATGCCCTCGCGGTGACCGCTTCAGTTTCCTCTCCTTCCCGGGTGGGAAGCTCGAGCGGGCCAGCGGTTGCTTCCTTCGGCTCCGCCGCGATGCCCGATTCGCCCTCTTCCAGCGGTGGCTCCCCCACCGGACGGAGTGGACCTGCGGCTCAAGCCTCGGTAGATTCAACCCCCCTTGAGCGTCCTCTGCCCGCGTCACTGGCGGTTACGCCATTGCCTCCGCGTGCGTCATCCGTTGGGTTGCGGGCGGCACCCTCGACCGACCCTCCAGTGGTTGTCCCGATTACCATCGACAACTCACAAAGCACCCAAACCGGGACGTACCAGCAGCTCCTTGCCGTAGATTCATTGCAGTACTCTGCTTACATCAATAGCAACTGGACTAACGTGCGATTCCAGTACACGAACGGGACCTCCATTCCGGCGTGGATCGAGGGGAACGCCAGTAACACCTCGGGGAACACGCCCGTGTGGCTTCGTCTTTATTCGATTCCCGCCGGGACGAGCGAGACGATCTACATGCTCATCGATTCAAAGAGTTCCTTCGACCTCTCCCCGACGGGGCCGACGGGAGAGGCACCGCAACTTTCTTCGTCATACGGGAAATTTGACAACGGCGCGAGCGTATTCGTGTTCTACGACAATTTCGCCGGTACCACCCTGAGTGCGACGAACTGGCAATCCCCCATTGGGTCCCAGGGCAGTGTTTCCGTGAACAACGGAGCCACCTTTACGACGACCTCGAGTAGCGGGTACATCTTCATCGTGGCCGCCGCCAAGATAGCGTACCCCGCGATCACGGAGATGCTGTACGACCCTGCGGGCAATGCTACCTCCCAAGTAGGCGCCCTCATCGGGGAGACCAAGAATACCGACCTGAGTAGCTGGATCGATCTTTGCCCGGGTTACGAAACCGACTGGGAGGCGAACGTCGCGGATAGCAGTCAACTGGTCGTCTCCTATAGCCCTACGTCATGCTCCTACACTCTGATCAAAAGCGGATTCACCACTCCCTCCCCGGACAGCATCCCTGGATTCGCGTGGGTCGCCACCGGCAATGAACAGGCCTACCTAAACTACAGTGACACCCAGTCCGCGACGAACGGCAAAATATCCATCGCCAAATACTACCCCTACGCCGGGATCTCTAATCTCGTCCCCGGCTCCTATTCGGTTCAATGGATCCGGGCAAGAGCGTATCCTCCCAACGGGGTGATGCCGTCGGCGATCTACGGGACGGCGCTGGTGGCGGGAGCCCCTTCGGCGACGCCGAACCCGGTCGATTCGGGCCAGGCGACGACGATCTCGACGACGGCAGCGACGGGGGGGTCGGGGAGCTACACGTACACTTGGTCGGGGTCGGTGCCGACGGGGTGCACGTTACCGAGCGGGACGAGCACGACCTCGTTCGGTTGCACGCCGAGCGGATACACGAGCCCGGCGACATTCACGATCACGGTGACGTATGGGGACTCGAGCGGGAACTCGGTACAAAACTCGTTCACGTTGACAGTGGACCCGGCGCTGAGCGCCCCGGGAACTCCGACGGCGACGGTGAACCCCGTGGACGTAGGGCAGCAGACAGTGCTGACGGCGACGGCGGCGACGGGGGGTTCGGGTCCGTACACGTATTCGTGGAGCGGGCTGCCGACGGGATGCAGCAGTTCGAACGCGTTGACGCTGGACTGCACGCCGACGTCGGTGGGGTCTGGGACGTATACGATCACCGTCACGGCGACGGACGGGAACGGCCAGACGGCGACGAGCGGTGCATTGACGTTGACAGTGGACTCAGCGCTGACGGCAGGAACTCCCTCGGCGACGCCGAACCCGGTCGATTCGGGCCAGGCGACGACGATCTCGACGACGGCAGCGACGGGCGGGTCGGGGGGCTACACGTACACTTGGTCGGGGTCGGTGCCGACGGGGTGCGCGCTACCGAGCGGGACGAGCACGACCTCGTTCGGTTGCACGCCGAGCGGATACACAAGTACGGCGACATTCACGATTACGGTGACGTATGGGGACTCGAGCGGGAACTCGGTACAAAACTCGTTCACGTTGACGGTGGACGGCGCGATAGCGAGCCTAACGCTGAGTCCGTCGTCCGGACCGAGCGGGGTCACGGTGACGGCGACGGTCGCCGGGTTCGCGTCTACGGACACGAGCGTTGCGCTGACGAGTCCCAGTTCGACCGCGTTATGCACGATCATCTCCCTGACGAACGGTGGCGGCAGTTGCACGTTCGCTCCGACGAGCTCGAACGGGTTCTCGTTCAGCAGCGGCGGAATTTCGAACACGGTGACGGCGACAGGAAACAAGGCGAGCGATGCGGCCACGGCGACGTTCACGGGGACGGTGACGAGCCTGACGCTGGCTCCTTCGTCCGGGCCGAGCGGGGTCACAGTGACGGCGACGGTCTCCGGGTTCGCATCGACGGACACGAGCATCGCGGTCACCGGTCCAACCTCGATGAAGTTGTGCACGATCACGGTTTCTCCCGCCGGTTCCGGCAGCGGATCCTGCGGTTTCACTGCGAACGCCGGTAACGGGCTCACGTTCAGTAGTAGTGGCACCGCGAACACGGTGACGGCGACAGGGTCCGTGGCGAGCGACTCGGCGACAGCGACCTTTACCGGCACCATGCCGACACTGTCCCTTTCCCCCTCTTCGGGCCCGAGCGGCGTGACCGTGACTGTGTCGGGGTCCGGCTTTGCCTCTGCCGATTCTCACATCACTCTTTCGAACCCAACGGATCCCAGTCTGGCG
>JAKAZU010000039.1 GCA_021826525.1 Thermoplasmata archaeon | reverse complement strand
GATTCCCGTGATGGCCAAGTGCCGCATCGGTCACACCTCCGAGGCCCGGATCCTGGAATCGCTCGGAGTCGACATGGTGGACGAGTCCGAGGTCCTCACGCCGGCCGATCCCTTCTACCACGTCGACAAGAAGGCGTTCCAGGTACCGTTCGTCTGCGGCGCCCGAAACCTTGGGGAAGCGCTTCGCCGCATCGACGAGGGCGCGGCGATGATCCGCACGAAAGGCGAGGCCGGAACGGGCAACGTGATCGAGGCCGTCCGCCACATTCACCAGATCAGCTCGGAGATCGCCCTCGTCCGCAAGATGACCAAGAAGAACGCCGCGCTCTGGGCCCGGAAGGCCCGGGTGCTGCCCTCGACCGTGGAAGAGGTCCGCGCGCTCGGACGCCTGCCCGTCGTCAACTTCGCCGCCGGAGGGATCGCGACTCCGGCAGATGCCGCCCTCTGTCGGCTCCTCGGGGTCGACGGGATCTTCGTGGGGAGCGGGATCTTCAAGTCCCAGCACCCGGAGAAGGTCGCGCGCGCGGTGGTAGAGGCCTCGCTGCACTTCGATCAGCCCGAGGTGCTCGCCCGCGTCTCGGAAGGGCTCGGGGAACCGATGAAGGGCCTCGATCTCGCGGGCGTGCCGGACTCCGAGATGCTCCAAGTGCGCGAGTCGCAACCGGCCGCGCCCCGGCGCCCCGGTGTCACCGAGGCCTAGCCGGTCCATTCGACCGCGCCCTTTACCTAAGTGGCCTCCGATGCTCTACCGGAGCCGCCCGTGCGCATCGTCCTCGTTACTCCGTTCTTCTATCCCCACGCCGGGGGCGTCGAGACCCATGTTCGTCAGCTCGCACGGGGATTCGCGCAGCAGGGCCAGGAGGTGGTGGTGCTCACCGCGCGTTTCGATCCCGACCTGCCCGCGCAGGAGGACCTCGAAGGCTACCGGATCGTCCGGGCCCCCTGCCGAGCGGTCCTCTTCAACACCCCGATCGATCCCGCGGTCGGCCGCGTGCTCAAGGGGCTGAAAGCGGACATCGTCCACCTGCACTACCCCCCGCCGCTCACCTCGTACTTTGCCGTCCGCGCGCTGCAGCGGAGCCCGGTCCCGATCTGCCTCACCTACCACTGCGATCTCTACCTCCCGGGACCCTGGGGTCGCGTCCTCACGGAGGCGTTCCAGCGGATCTTTCTGACCCGCACGCTCGCCCGGGTCGATCGGATCATCGTCCACACGCGCAGCTATGGGATGACCTCCACCGTACTGCGCGGACGGCCCCTCGAGATCATCCCCTCGGTCGTCGATCTCGATCGATTCCGGCCCGGCCTCGACTCCTCCGACGTCCGCCGCGAGTTCGCGCTCGAGGGAAAGCGAGTGCTCGCATTCACCGGTCGGCTCGTCCCGCACAAAGGCGTGGACGTGATCCTGCGGGCGCTCGCCGAGCTGCCCCGCGACGTGGTGCTCCTCGCCATCGGTAGCGGTCCCCGCTTCGCGTACCTCCGGCGTCTCGCCTACCGCCTCGGCGTCCCGCACCGCGTGCGATTCCTGACGGAGGTCTCGGACGTCGACCTCCCCCGGTACCTCTGCGCGGCCGATCTATTCGTCTTTCCCTCCCAGAACCGGCTCGAGGGCTTTGGGCTCGCGGTGGCGGAGGCGATGGCCGTGGGCCTCCCGGTCGTCACGGCGGACATGCCCGGGGTCCGAGAAGTGATCGAGCCGGGGAAGGAGGGCCTCCTCGCCGAACCGCTGATCGCCTCCGATCTGGCCACCCGCATTCGGGAGATCCTCGACGACGATGCGATGCGCGCTCGGATGGCTGCCGCCGCGCGCAAACGCGCGGAGCAGCGCTACGGCGTCGAGACCGTGACCGGCCAGCTCCTCAAGCTCTACGCCGAGGTGCTCGCAGATCGTTGATCTCGTCGCGCAGGCGTCGCGCTTCCAAGCCGGCGGCCGCCCGCCAGTCGCTCTTCGAGGATGCGTACAGGATGCTGCGAGAAGCCGCCGCCAGGAGCCCGCGGTCGTTGCGGTCGATCCCGCCCGAGATGCTCGCGGCGAGATCTCCGCGCTGCGCACCGACCCCGGGAAGGAGGATCGCGCCCCGCTCGCCGAGCGCGGCGCGGGCCCGCGCGACCGCTCGAGGATCGGTGGCCCCGATGACGACGCCGGCGTTCCCGCTCTTGCGCGCGAGCTTGCCCACGGTCCGGACGATCTCGATCCACAGCGGCGAGGAGCCGTGGCGGATCTCCTGGAAGTCCCGGGACCCGGGGTTGCTGGTGTGGGCCACGACGAAGTAGCCTCGATCGGGGCGGGCCGCGACCGGAACGAGGCTCTCCCAGCCCAGCCACGGGGTCACGGTGATCGCGTCGAACCCGAAGGCATCGAACACTCCGTCGGCGAGCAGGCGCATGGTGTTCGGGATGTCGTTCGCTTTCAGGTCGAGGATCTTGATACGGCTCGGCCCGATCCTTCGCGCGATGCGCTCCAAGGCGCCGAACCCAGCCGCTCCGTAGCTCCAATACGCGGCAAGCTGCATCTTGTACGCCGACACGTACGGGTGCGTGGCTTCGACGATCCCGCCGAGGAAGGCATCGAGCTGGCGGATCCGGCTCTGCCGGCGCAGGGGGGACGGCGTCCGCGCCGGGTCCGGATCGAGCCCCACCGACACCAGCGAATTGGTCTCGCAGAGGACGTGGTCGAGGCGGTCGAGGAACGGGGCAGGCACGTTTGGTCCATCGTCGCCGGCCCGATAAGGCGTACTCCCCGTCGGAGCGCTCAGCGTTCAGGCGCGGTGTCGGGTTTTTATCAAGACCCGCTGTGGGGAGCGACCGCGAGAGGACGAACGTGACTGAAGTTACGGAGCCCGCCTCCCCCACCGATACCCGGCTGCGCGACCTGCGGCCGACGGACGCCCCCGTTCAGATCCTGGGACGCGTCGTGACGGTGGAGCGTCGCGAGTACGCCAACGCCGCCGACGGCCGGCGTCGCACGTTCCTCTCGGGCCTGTTGAGCGACGGGACGGCGACCGTCCGGTTCACCTGGTGGGAACCTCCGGCTGAGGGCGTCGACCGTGGAACGGTCCTGCGTGCCGTGAACGCGCAGGTCCGAGAGTTCCGGGGACGGCCCGAGGTCTCCTTCGGTTATCGCACACGCGTCGCACCGGCGAGCGAGCTCGAGCTTCCGCCGGTCGACGGCGACGACATTCCTCTGCGCAAGATCCACGAGCTGGGAGTCTCCGACGAGGGCTTCCGCATCGAGGGCCGAGTGGTGCGCATCTCCCCCCGCACGGTCACCGTCGGAACCGAGCAGCGGGCGATCTACGAAGGTCTCCTCGCCGACCGGAGCGGCTCGATCGCCTTCACCTCGTGGAGCGACTTCGCTCTCCAGGCCGGCCAGACGGTGCGCATCGCGGGAGGATACGTGCGCATGTTCCGCAACCGCCCGCAACTCAATCTCGATGAGCGCTCGGTCGTGGCCCGTATCGAGGGCGGGGATCTGCCCCAGCCGGCGGAGGTGCTCTCGACTCCATCCCGCCCCATCGCCGAGATCGAGGAAGCGGGCGGGGGAGAGTCGATCGCGCTCGAGGGCGTGATCCTCGGGCTCCTGCCCCCGAGCGGTCTCGTCTATCGATGCCCTACCTGCAGGCGCGCCGTCGCCGGAGGGATATGTCCCACGCACGGAGCCGTCCAGGGCGTCGCCGATCTGCGAGGACGGTTCGTCGTCGATGACGGCTCGGGCTCGGCCACCGTGAACGCCGCCCGGGAGGGGACCGAGCGGCTCTGGGGCGTCTCGCTCGAAGGGGCCCTCGCCCGCCTGCGCGACGCGCCCGACCCGACGCGGCTCGAGGAGCAGCTCTTCGAGGCGACCTTCGGCACGCATGTCCGCGTACGGGGTCGGGCGTCCAGGGACGACTTCGGCCTGACCGTGTACCCCGAATCGATCGAGCGCGTGACCATCGAGGTCCCGACGCGCGCGCGCGAGCTCGCGGCCCGGCTGGGAAGCTAGACGATGGCGTTGCGCGAGACCGCCTGGCGGGAAACGGCGGCGGAGATCCTGGCCGCGCTCCAGGAGGAGCGCGGAAGTGGAGAGCGCGCGGCCACGTACCTGCTCTCTCCGTACGGGTCGAGGATGAGCCGAGTGCTCATCGCGGGGAGCTTGAGCCCGCCGGAGTCGATCGGCCGGAATCCCGCCCAGCCGTTCTGGCGCTCCCGCCTCACCGACCCCACGGGCACGGTGGCCGTGACGGCGGGGAGTTTCCAGCCACGGGCCATGGCCCAGCTGCGTGCGATCACGACGTCCCAGCCGGCCCTGGTCGCCGGGAAGGTCCACCTCTACCGCGGGAACGACGGAACGGGATACGTTTCGATTCGGGCGGAAGCCCTACGCCCGCTGGACGAGGGTCAGCTGCGGGTCGCGCTTCTCGATGAGCTGAGCCAGAGTCTCGATCGACTCGAGCTCGTAGAACGGCTCCTGAAGGAGCCGATGACCCCCGATGCGGGCCTGCGAGCGGAAGGGATCGGCGCCGTGGGGCTGCGGGCGGCCCGGGAGGCGATCCGGCGGTACCCCTCCATCGACCGCTCCGCCTTCCGGGCGATCCTGAAGCTGTTGCTTCCTGCGATCGAGGGGCGCGCCCCGGTCGTCTCGGCCGCGCCCGGTATCCCGGCGACCGTTCGGGTGACACGGGTGGAGGTCCCAGCCCCTCGGCGCCGAGAAGCCCCGAGCGCGTCCGAACGCGCGAACGAGTCCGCGTTCCTCGATGTGATGGACGAGCTTGCGGATGGGTCGATGGACGGATATGCGGACTACCGCGAGCTGCGTCAGCGTCTGGCGGAACGGGGCCTCTCCGAGGAGGCTGCGGAGACCATCCTCGCCCGTCTGCAGGACGACGGCGTGGTCGAGGAGCCGATCATGGGCCGCCTTCGCCGCGCTTCCGCCCTCACGGACGGCTGATCGGAGCCTCCCCCGCAGCCGATTGGATACATTTATACCACCTCGACACTCGGCGGCGGGGGGATGAAGACCACCTGTCTCTCCGATTACGTGACGAGACCAGCGACGAACTGACCCCCACCTTCCAACGGAACCAGAACTCAATGGCCCAGAAGTACTCGTATTGGCCCCTCGCGATCTTCATGGCCATCGTTATCGTGGCCGCCAGCGGAGCCGGGGCCTACCTCTACTACCATTCCAAGCTCTCCCCGACGCAACCGCTCCTTTCGGTCGAGCTGGGTGACAACGTGACCGTGAACTACATCGGCTACTTTGGAAGCGGACCCCAGACCGGGGCGATCTTCGATACGTCGCTCTGGAGCATCGCGAACAACTCGAACCTGAAGAAATCGCTCGAATTCACCAATCGAGGATCGCAAGCGGCCTACACGCCGCTCGGCGTCTATGTTGGACCAACGGCTCCCTCCGGCGGCTACGTGGTCCACAACACCACCTTCAACACGGTCGTCACCGGGTTCTGGAAGGGCATGCTCGGGATGACCGGGAACGTCAGCAGATCGATCTCGATCCCGCCGTCGCTCGGCTACGGCAACGGGCAGGCCGGGTGCTACCGGAGCAGCCCGCTCGTCTACACGATCCCCGCCACGAACGTCATCGCGCTGTCCACCTTCCATACGCAATATCCCAACGGGACCGCCGCGACGGGGTCCCAGTTCACCGACCCGCAGTACGGTTGGACCGACTTCGTCCTCAGCGCGAACGCGAGCTGGGTCGTCGTCCAGTACCATCCCACTCCCGGCCAGCTCTCCTCGCCGTACGGGTACCCCGAGCAGGTGACGAACATCTCGACCGCAAGCGGCGGCGCGGGCACGATCACCCTCACGAGCCTGCTCGCCCCCAGCCAGGCGGGACTCGTCCTGGGCAAGCTGCCCACCTCCGCGAGCACGATCTGCAGCGCGAACAAGTTCATCGTCAGTTCGATCAACCCCGCCACGAACACCCAGGTCTGGAACTTCAACGCCGAAGTGATGGGACAGACCCTCGTCTTTGTGGTCACCGTCCTGAACATCTATCCCGGCCCGAACCACACGGGCGGGTCCTCCGGAAGTGGCGGGTACTGACCGCGCCCGCCCCCGGCGCTCGGACCGAGCCTCGCTTAGCGGAGCGTGACCCGACCGTGCTTCTTGAGCTGCTCGAGGGTCGATTCTGCCACGCGGGCTCGGATCTCTTCCGGCCCGGCTCCGCGCCGCTGGGGAGCGAACCGACGCGCGGCGTCGCGCGCCTCCTCTCGGCGCTGGCGTGACTTCTCCACCAACTGCACCGCCTCGCGGTCGAGGGTCGCGAACTCCCGGTTCACCGAATCGAGCTTCTCCATGATCTGGCGGCGCAGCAGACCCTTCGCCCGCATCTGCGCAACGACCGAGCCCTGGGCGGCGAGATTGGAACGGACCTCATCGAGCTTCGCCTCCCGGTCGCCCTTCAGGCGAACGGTCTCCGAGCCGAGGCGGCTGACCTCGCCCCGCGCTTCCCGCATCGCGGTCTCCGCCTCCTTCAAGCGTTTCTCGTGTTCGGCGAGCACGGCGGCATGCGCTTCGAGCTCTTTGAGGAACTGGCTGCGCTCGCGCATCCGTGCGATGAGCGCGTTCTCCTCCTTGACGGGGAGCGCGTGGGTCTGCTGGCGCAGCTCGAGCTCGGCGATCTCCTTGCGGACCTGCTCGGGCCGGGCGCGCTCGCTCGCCGGGATCTCCGAGCGGATCTCCCGAGTGCGGGCGGTGAGCTCGTCGAGCTTCGCACGGGCCGCGTTGCGTGCATCGCGCAGGCGGGCGATCTCCCGGCCCATCCGGCGGTGTTCCTCGTAGCGTTGCTCGGCGGCCGCCTGCGGACCGTGCTGGGAGTCGTAGAGGGCCTTCTGCTCGGCCGCGAGTTCGCGGACCTGGTCGACGAGGTCCTGACGGCGTTGGTGGAGGACGCGTAGCTTGCCGTCGATCGCCTCGAGGCGATCGCGGCCCTCCCGCTCCTCCTGCTCCGCCTCTTCGGAGAGGAACGCCGTCCGTCCGCGCATGGCCCCACGACCAACGGGGGGTCTCAAATAGACTACCCCCGCACCCCGCGGTCCGCTTCGGATCGGAAGAGCCCGAGCAGGAACAGCACGATCTCCCCATCGAATGAGCGGATCACCCGTGTCGTGTAGACGGGGAACGATAGCCCCCGCGCCACACGCCCGCCAAGCACGCCGATCAGCCAGACGGGTTCAGGTCGTAGGAGCCCGCGTGGGAGCGGGCCGTTGCGTGTCTCCGCCGGGGGGCCCCTCAGGGCGGAGGCGAGCGAGCAGGTGGGCGGCGAAGAGAGCGGCCGGCACGGCCGCGTCGATGTTGACCACGGCGAGCGGCGCGCACGATTGCAGCATCGAGGAGAGCGCGCCCTCCCCGGCGCCGCCCCGGCCGTAGCCGACCGAGACGGGGACCCCGACAACGGGGGCGCGGACCAGGCCCGCGACGACCGTGGCGAGGGCGCCCTCCCGTCCCGCGAACACGAGGTAGCACCGAGGGCGATGGCGCTCCAGCTTCCTCACGGCGCGCAGGAGGCGGTGCAGCCCCGCCACGCCGACGTCGTAAGCCATCACGGTTCGGATCCCGAGTTCGTGGAGTACCGCTCGGGCTTCTTCAGCGATGATCACGTCGCTCGTCCCCGCGGTGACGAGCGCGATCGGCCCCCGCGCGTAGTGAACGTGCAGGGGTCCGAGCAGCCGGAGTACCCGTCCGTCCGCGAGCTCCCGGACGGGAAGTCCCGTCGCCCGTTCTGCCCGGAGGCGTCGCAACTGAGCGGGGGTGGGGCGGGAGACGATGGCGCCTTCCCCCTTTCGGTGAAGCGCACGAAGGATGCCGATCAGATGCTCGGCGCTCTTGCCCTCCGCGAGCACTATCTCGGGGACCCCGGTGCGTCGCGTCCGCGCGCGATCAAGGCGAGCGTATCCGCCGACCGCGAGCTCGGTCGGTGAGCGTTTCCGGGGCGCCGGACGTACGGTCACGGCTTCCACGACCGGCTTTGAAACTTAACCTCAGGGGGCCGG
>JAKAZU010000038.1 GCA_021826525.1 Thermoplasmata archaeon | reverse complement strand
CCGACCGTCCTTGCTTCTGGGCCTCGGCGAGCGTCAGGCCGACCGATGCGAGCTCGGGCGTCGTGAAGACGACCGACGGGATCGCTTGGAAGTCGAACCGGGTCGTACGGCCGGCGATGACCTCCGCCGCCACGATCCCTTCGCGGTAGGCCTTGTGAGCCAGCATCGGGGGCCGGCAGACGTCGCCGGCCGCGTAGATGTGGGGAACGTTGGTCTGCATCCGATCGTTGACGGCGATGAACCCGCTCTTGGGATCGAACTGCACACCGGCATCGTCGAGACCGAGGTGGGCGCTGTCGGCCCGCTTGCCGACCGTCACGAACAACGTCTCGGCGCTCAGGGTCTCGCGGCCGTTCGCGCCCTCCACGGTCAGCGCGAGCACCGGGCCGGACCGATCGAGCTGGACGGCCTTGGTGGCCACTCGCACGCCGACGCCCCACTTTTCGAGGGTCTTCGAGAGCTCCCGGGCGAGATCGGCGTCGAGGCCGGGGAGGATCTGAGGCATCAGCTCGACGATCGTCACGGAGACCCCGACCCGGGCCATGAACTCGCCGAGCTCGCAGCCGCTGACTCCTCCCCCCAGGACGAGGAGGGACTTCGGCAGCTGGGTCAGCGAGAGCAACTCCCAGGAGTTGATGACCCGCTTCCCGTCGGTCTCGAAGCCCGGGATCGTGACCGGGACGGCGCCGGTGGCGACGATCGCGCTGTCGAAATCGATCCGCTCGGAGCCGCCGTCGGGCGCCTGGAACTCCGCGGACTTCGGGCCGGTGAACTTGGCCCCGCCGACTAGGACGCTCACGCCGGCCGCCTTGAGCAAGGTGGCGACGCCCTGGCGCTCCTTGGCGACGACCGAATCCTTCCAGCGCATCGCGGTCGTGAGATCGAACCGGGCCGATCCGGCGGTCACGCCGATCTCCGGGCCCTCGGTGACGAGACGGTGGTAGAGTTCCGAGGCGTGGATCAAGGCCTTCGATGGGATGCATCCCCGATTGAGGCATTCCCCGCCGAGGAACTGGCGCTCCACCAGGAGGACCTTGAGTCCCAGCTGTCCCGCTCGGATCGCGGCCATGTATCCCGCCGGACCACCCCCGATCACCAGCACCTGGGTCGCGCGCGAGTAGGTTCCGGCCATCGGCGTTACTCACCCCGTTCGGGAACGAAGGGCCGAGAATCGACAAAAACGTCTTCGGTGAGCGACTCGGGCCGCGGCGGAGGCGCCGATTCGGCCTCGGCCACGGCCTCGCGCACCTGACGTTCGGCCTCGATCCGGATCTGCCCCTCGAGCTCCGGGTCGAGCTGCCCGTTCTTCCGCAGCCAGTCCTCCAGCCGGAGAACCGGATCGTGGGACGCCGCCCGAGCTCCCCAGTCCCGGGGCTGGTAGCGCGTAGGGTCGTCCGAACTGGAATGAGGCGTCATCCGATAGACCTGGAACTCGATGAGGGTCGGGCCGTTCCCGGAGCGAGCCCGGGCGATCGCGTCACGGAGCGTGGCGTAGGATCGGAAGAAATCGGTGCCATCGATCCGCTCCCCCGGGATCCCGTAGGCCGCGCCCTTGGCGGCGAGGGTCGCCGAACGGGTCTGCCGCTCGACGGGAACGGAGATCGCCCACTGGTTGTTGGCGCAGCCGAAGACGACCGGGAGGTGGTACACGGCCGCAAAGTTGAGGCCCGCGTGGAAATCGTTCGCGCTCGTCGCCCCATCGCCGAAGAAGCCGAGCGCGACCCCGGGATCGGCGCGCGCGCGCAGTCCAGCGGCGATGCCGACCGCGTGGGTGATCTGGGTGCCGATCACCGAGGACATCGACACGTAGTGGACGTCCCGCGCGCTGGGGTGGCAGGGCATCTGACGGCCCCGCGCTGGGTCGAGGTCCGTGGCGAACAGGTGCTGGGCGTACGTCGCGAGCGGGTGGCCCCGCACGAGTGCGGCGAGCTGCTCGCGCAACCCCGGCACGATCCAATCCGCAGGGCTCGTGGCAAGGCCGAGCGCGACGTTGACCGCCTCGTGGCCCGTGGCGGCCCCGTAGAACCCCACCCTTCCCTGGCGTTGCAGCCCCTGCATGCGCGCGTCGAGCGCGCGGCCGAGGGTCATCCAGCGATATGCCGAGAGCGCGATCGCCCGGGCTTCCGGACCCAGGAGGGACCCCGCCATCGCGGCGTCGTAAGGGAGTGGCACCACACCGGCGCCGGCATTCATGCGAGTTCCGCGAACAGCTTGTGCGGGTCCTCGAGGTGGGCCTTGACGACCGCGAGGAACTGGGCGGCGACGATGCCGTCCAAGATGCGGTGGTCGAGCGAGACCGAGAGGTTCATGAGGTCCGAAGGTCCGATCGACCCGTCCGCGTGGTACGTTGGCCGACGCGCGATCTTGTGCACGCCGAGAATCGCGACCTGCGGATAGTTGAGGATCGGGGTCGCCATCACACCCCCGAGCGCCCCGAGGCTGGTGATCGTGAACGAGGAGTGGATGAGCTCCTCCCGAGCGAGCTTGCCTTGGCGGGCTCGCTCGGCCAGGGATTGAATCTCTCGCGCGAGCTGGCCGACGCTCTTCGTGTCGGCGGCGCGAACCACGGGGACCACGAGGCCCTCCGGTGCCGCCGTGGCGATGCCGATATCGAAGGAGCCATGGACGAGCAGCTCCTCCTTCGCATCGTCCATGGTCGCGTTCATCCGCGGCTGGGCCCGGAGGCCGGCGATGGCCGCCTTCAAGATGAACGGTAGATAGCTGAGCTTGACGCCGTCCTTCTCCACGTGGCGCCCCATCCGCTCGCGGAACCGAACTAGTTCGGAGACATCGATTTCCTCGACGTAGGTGAAGTGAGCGGCCGTGTGGACGGACTGGGACATGTGCTCGCTGATAGCGCGGCGGACGCCTCGGATCGGCACGCGTTCGATGATATCGTCCCCCGCGGCGACGAAGGTCGGGGCCCCCGGCGGCCCGGCCCGGGGAGTCGCGGCCCCCGCCGCCTCGGTGCGGGGCGCGGAGCAGCCCGTCAGATCCGCTTCGGTGATCCGACCGCCGGGCCCGGAGCCCTTCACGGTGGCGAGGTCGATCCCGCGTTCGGCCGCGAACCGGCGGAGGTACGGAGACGCCAAGGACCGGCCGGTGGGGGTCGCGGAG
Organism: Thermoplasmata archaeon; assembly: GCA_021826525.1. The sequence continues at coordinate 4,903 of JAKAZU010000038.1, read as the reverse complement.
GCTCCCGTGGCCAGGGTCGGTGGCGGAACGGGAGCTGCGGGCACGGCGGGTGTCCGTGCCGGCGAAGGCGCAGGGGTGGGTGAAGCCGGTGCCGCAGCGGCGGGACCGCCCTGCGTCTCAATCGTGACGAGGAGGCCGCCGACCTTCACCTTCTGCCCGATGGAGGCGTGAAGCCTTGCGATCCGCCCCGCCTTCGGAGACGGGATCTCGACGTTCGCCTTGTCCGTCAGGACGCTGACGAGAGGGGCATCCTCCTGGATCGTCTCCCCTTCCTTCACGAACCATTGAACGACCTCGCCCTCGGCGACGCCCTCACCGATGTCGGGGAGCCGGAACTCGAACGTACCCATTCGCCGTCCTCCTATTGGGTCCGAGCCGCCGCCCGAGCGGCGTGGGCGATCCGGGCGGGGTTCGGAAGATAGGAGTTCTCAAGAGCGTAAGGGAACGGAGTGTCGTACCCCGTTACGCGCGCGATGGGGGCCTTGAGGGAGTAGAACGCCTTTTCCGCGAGGATCGCGCTCAACTCGCCGCCGAACCCGCAGAAGCGGGCCGCCTCGTGGACCACAACGGCCCGTCCGGTCTTCTCCACCGAGGCGAGGATCGCCTTCTCGTCCAGAGGCACCAACGTCCGAAGATCCACGACCTCGGCGGAGATGCCTTCCGAAAGGAGGGCCTGCGCGGCCTCCACGGTCGGGGGTATCATGGCGCCGTAGGCGAACAGCGACACATCCGTTCCCTCGACGACGACGTTCGCTTTCCCGAACGGAACTCGATAGTCCCCATCGGCGACCTCGCCCGTCAGCGATCGGTAGATCCGCTTCGGCTCGAGGAAGATCACGGGGTCCTCGTCGTGGATGGCCGTCAGGAGCAGTCCCTTCGCGTCGGCCGGGTTGGATGGGATGACCACCTTGAGCCCGGCGGTGTGGGCGAAGTAGGCCTCGGTCGACTGAGAGTGATAGAGGCCGCCGCGGATGCCGCCGCCGTACGGGGCGCGGACGACCACGTGGCACGGATACTGCCCGCCCGACCGGTAGCGCATCTTGGCGAGCTCGCTGACGATCTGGTCGAAGGCCGGATAGATGAAGTCCATGAACTGGATCTCGGCCACCGGCTTCAGGCCGTAGAGCGCCATCCCGATCGCCGTGCCGATGATCCCCGTTTCGGAGAGTGGCGTGTCGATCACGCGCTCGGGTCCGAACTCCTTCTGGAGCCCCTCGGTGGCCCGGAAGACACCTCCGTTCACTCCGACGTCCTCTCCGAGGATGAGCACATCCGGATCGGACGACAGGGCCACGCGGAGACCCCGGTTCACGGCCTGGACGAGCGTGAGCTCCGTCACGGGCGGAGCACCCCCTCCCGGAGAAGCTGATCGAAGGACGCTCGCTGTTCCTCCAGCGCGGGGGTCGGCTGAGCGAAGACGTCGTCGAAGAAGGAGAGCGGCTCCACGGCCGGGGTGTTCTCAGCGGCCTCGATCGCGCGAGCCACCTCCGCCTTGAGCTCCTCCCAGATCTTGGAATCGGAGTCCTTCGTGAGAATCCCGTTGCGGATCAGTTCGGACTGAAGGAGGAGCACCGGGTCGTGCTCACGGGCCTTGCGGACGGCCTCCTCGGGGCGGTAGCGACTGGGGTCGTCCGAGGTCGAGTGTGGGCCGAAGCGGTACACCTGGGCCTCGATGAGGGTGGGGCCGTCGCCGGCGATCGCACGAGCCCGTGCCTCGCGCACGGCCCGGTACACCGCGCGCACGTCGTTCCCGTCGACCACGACGCCGGGAAGTCCGTAGGCATCGGCCTTCCCCGCGAGCGTCGGGCTCAGGGTCTGCTTCTCCCGAGGAAGTGAGATCGCCCAGCCGTTGTTCTGGCAGAAGAAGATCGTCGGAGCGGCGAAGACGCCCGCGAAGTTGAGCCCGGCGTGGAAGTCGTTGGAGCTCGTGGCGCCGTCCCCAAAGAAGGTGATCGTCACGATAGGGTCGTGCCGCTTCTTCGCCGCCATCGCCGCGCCTACGGCCTGGGTGATCTGCGTGCCGATGGGACTGGAGGCGGACACGAACCGCTGCTCTCGGAAGGCGTAGTGGTTCGGCATCTGTCGGCCCTTGGTGAGGTCGGCGGAGTTTCCTATGAACTGGTCGATGAGGCTCTTCGCGCGGATTCCGCGCACCAGGGCAAGGCCGAGTTCGCGGTAGGCCGGGAAGATCCAGTCGGAGGGGTCGAGTGCGTAGCCGCTCCCGATCTGCGCGGCCTCCTGGCCGGCGAGCGGTACGTAGAACCCGATCCGCCCCTGCCGCTGGAGGGTCAGACAGCGCTCATCCATCACCCGCGCGAGCACCTCGGTCCGGTAGATCTCGACGATGCGGTCTTCCGGGAAGGAATCGGCAGATCCCTGGGACCCGGTCTTCGAGGTGGCCGCCTTCGCCATGTGAAGCTCTCGGTAGCTCGGAAGCCATACGCGATATAACGGCTTGTGACGGTGCGAGCTCGGGAGCCGTCCGGGTGAGGCCCGGGGGTGCGCTTTCGGGAGCTCCGGGCGGCGGCGGAGCCGGACGGGGCCCCTCCGCGGCCCGACTCACATGGGAGGAGGCTTCCGAGTGCGTCCCCAGCTTTTATGCCGGCTCGCTTGGCCATCGCACCGAGGCCCGTGCGCGCATGGCAGATCCCCCCGCGATTGAGACCCAGCGACTCACCCGCGTCTTCGAGTCCCGCAAGGGATTCCTTTTCACAGAGAAGACCCGGACGGAGGCGCTGCGGGGCATCGACCTGACGGTCGAGCATGGCGCGATCTTCGGTCTATTGGGGCCGAATGGGGCGGGAAAGACCACGTTGACCAAGATCCTGTCGACGCTCCTGCTTCCGACGTCGGGCACCGCCCACGTCCTGGGATACGACGTCACGACGCAGGTCGAGCACCTGCGCCCTCGCATCGGGCTCGTGCTCGGAGGTGAGCGGGGGCTGTACAACCGCATCAACGCGCGCGAGAACCTGCGCTACTTCGCGGACCTGTACGGAGTTCCTCGCGGGGAACGCGAACACCGCATCGACGCCGTGCTCGAACGGGTGGGGCTCTCCGACGCGGCCGACCGGCGGGTCGAGGAGTACTCGCGAGGCATGAAGCAGAAGTTGCACATCGCCCGCGGCATCCTCCACGGCCCGGAGCTGTTGTTCCTGGACGAGCCCACGATCGGCCTCGACCCGAAGTCCGCCCGGGAGACGCGCAAGCTGATCCGGTCCCTGGTCTCCGATGGGGTCTCGATCTTCCTCACCACGCACTACATGTTCGAGGCGGAGGAGCTCTGCCACCGGATCGCGGTCCTCACGAAGGGCCGGATCGCGGCGCACGACACCGTCGCCGGCCTGCGCCAGCTCGTGGGCGGAGACCGGACGATCGAGATCGAGGACTACGGGTTCGACGACGACGAACTCGCGGCACTGCGCGCGCTCTCGGGAGTCTCGAAGATCGTGACGGAAGAGTTCGGCGCCCGAATCCGGGCGACGATCCGCATCCGCGCCCAACGGCCCACGACCGAGGACATCCGGGCGTTGCTCTCCGAGCACGCGACGCTGGCCCTGCGAGAGCGCCGGACCTCGCTCGAGGATGTCTATCTGGATCTGGTGGAGGAGGAGGCGAACTAGATGGCGACCGCTCAGGTCTACGGCTGGTCCCGGGGGCGCTCGACGCTCGCATCGATCCGGCTGTGCGTCCTGCAGTTCGTCGCGGACCCGCAATGGCTGATCCCCTCGATGATTGCGCCGGTCATCTTCGGCCTCGTCGCCTTCGGCCTGTTCGCCAACTCCGGGCCGAACTTCCTCGTCTACGCGATCCTCGGGGCCGGCATGATGAGTATGTGGGGCCAGACGCTTTACGGGAGCGGCTGGGCCACCGGACAGGATCGAGTCTGGGGCACTCTCGAGCCCACGCTGCAGGCGCCAACGCCGTACCTCTACGTCGTGCTGGGACGGGTGCTGTGGAACGTCGTTTCCGGATTGATCGGGGGCCTGATCGTTTACGTCGTCGTCGTCACGGTCAACGGCGCGTCCCCGACGCTGCCCAACCCGGCCGAGTTCGCCCTCCTCTTCGTGTTCGTCATGTTGACCCTCGCGAGCGTCGGTACTCTGCTCGCCGCGGTCTACGTTTACACCCGCTACGCCGGGTTCATCCAGAACATCGGCGAGTTCGCCTTCTACGTGGGCACGGGTTGCATGTTCCCGGTCGTTCTCCTGCCGTTTTGGACCAACCCGATCGGCCTCCTCTTTCCTCCGACGTGGGCGCTCGATGCCTTGCGGTACAACGGGATCCCCGGGTACGCTGGGTTCTCGTGGGGGTTCGGCTGGGACATGGTCGGCGCGATCGGCACCACGGCCGTGTACCTGGGGATCTCCACGTCGGTCTTCCGCCGCGTAGAGCGCCAAGTGCTCGAGAAGGGTAGCTTGGGGGATTACTGAGCCATGACGGGCGATGCGAGCGCGAACCGGGTCTCCTTCTGGAGAACGTTCTGGGCGAACGCGGTGGTCGCTCCGCGCACGTCCCTCGGGTTCATGCGCATCGACTTCATCCTTGGCATGATCTTCATCATCCCGCTCACCCAGATCTCGTTCTTCGCGCTGACGGCGCAACTGGCCAACGACTCGGTCAGCGAGATCCAGTTCGTGGTGATCGGCAATGCCGTCGCTACCGTCACCTATTCGAGCGTGTTTTCGGTCTGCCAGACGACGGATTCTGAAAAGCAGCAGGGCACGATGGAGCACCTCCTCGTCTCGCCGGCGAACCGCCTCGCGCTGTACTTTGGACGGGGCATGATCCCGATCTTGATCTCGCTCGCCACGGTCGCGATGGGGCTCGTCTACGCCGTGTTCCTCTTCGGGGTGCCTCTCGCTCCCGGCTCGGAATGGACGCTCGCGGTCTCCGTCGTCCT
>JAKAZU010000037.1 GCA_021826525.1 Thermoplasmata archaeon | reverse complement strand
AACTGCCTCCGGAGAGCCTCCTCGGCCTCCACCTGCGAGCGATCGAGCGGATTCCGGGGGCCGCATGAAGCGACGCCGCCCATCGCCTAAGGGAAACAATTTCCGTACACCACACAAGGCCCCCCCCACTTAGTCTGTATTATATACAAGCGCTTTCTACCCGTATCGGTGAGTTAGATGCTTCAGGGAACCCCGATCCTTGTGCTCAAGGAAGGTACCGAACGCGACCGCGGCAAGAGCGCCACCCAGAACAACATCGCGGCGGCCCGCGCCGTTGCGGATGCCGTCCGTACCACGCTCGGTCCCCGCGGAATGGACAAAATGCTCGTCGACGGGATGGGAGATATCACCATCACGAACGACGGTGTGACGATCCTGAAGGAAGTTGACGTCGAGCACCCGGCCGCGAAGATGATCGTCGAGGTCGCGAAGACCCAGGATCAGCAGTGCGGGGACGGGACGACGACCGCCGTGGTCCTCGCGGGCGAGTTCCTCAAGCGCTCGGAGTACCTTCTCGAACAGAACATTCACCCTACCGTCATCACCAAGGGATTCGAGATCGCCCTGCAAGAGGCGCGCCGTCTTCTGGAGAAGGAGATCGGGACTCCCGTCAAGATCGATGACGAAGCGATGCTCCTGGACTGTGCGACCACCGCGATGGGCTCGAAAGGAGTCTTTGGCTCTCGTGACGTGCTCGCCCGCATCGCGGTCCATGCTGTCCAGCGTATCGCCGAGAAGCGCGGGGACCATATGGTCGCCGACGTCGACCAGATCAAGGTCGAGAAGCGCCACGGCGGCACGATCGGGGACACTCAGCTCATCGAGGGGATCATCCTCGACAAGGAGCGGGGGCACCCGCGCATGCCCGGCGAGGTCGCCGACGCAAAGATCGCCCTGCTCAACTCCGCTCTTGAGGTGAAGAAGACCGAGATCGAGAGCAAGATCAACATCAAGAACCCCTCCCAGATCCAGAGCTTCCTCGACGAGGAAGACAAGACGTTCCGCAAGATGGTCCAGCAGGTCAAGGCCTCCGGAGCGACCGTGGTCATCGCCCAGAAGGGGATCGACGACGTCGTCCTTCACTACCTCGCGAAGGAAGGGATCTACGCGGTCAAGCAGGTCAAGGAATCCGATCTCCAGAAGCTCGCGCGCGCGACGGGCGGCAAGATCGTCTCCAGCTTGCAGGACCTCTCCGCCACCGACCTCGGCATGGCAGCCAAGGTCGAGGAGCGGAAGGTCGGCGACGACCACATGACGTTCGTCACGGGATGCAAGAACCCCCGCTCGGTCTCGATCCTGATCCGCGGTGGAACCGAGCACGTGACCCAGGAGGTCGAGCGATCCTTGCAAGACGCGCTCAAAGTCGTCAGCTCGGTCATCGAGGACGGGGTCGTCTGCCCCGGCGGTGGTGCGACCGAGATCGATCTCGCCGTCAAGCTGCGGAAGTTTGCCCCTACGGTCGGTGGACGGGAGCAACTGGCGGTCGAAGCGTTCGCCCAAGCCCTCGAAGTGATCCCCTGGGCGCTTGCCGAGAACGGCGGCTACGACTCGATCAACACGCTCATCGAGCTCCGTGGAGCCCACGAGGGGGCCCACGCCAACAAGAACGTCGGTGTGAACCTCGTGGACGGCAAGGCGGCCGACATGTGGAAGCTGCGGGTCATCGAGCCGGCACGGGTCAAGCGCCAGGCGCTGACCAGCGCGGTCGAGGTCGCGAGCATGGTCCTGCGGATCGACGACGTCATCGCATCGAAGAAATCGAGCCCATCCCCCGGTGGGGGCGGTGGGCACGACCACTAGAGCGATTGAGCGATCGGGCTGCGCTCGTGCACCGGCCGAAGGCCTCATAATCCAGAGCAGGTAGGCTCATCGATGCGCACCAAGCCGGTCGAAGGAGTGCTGCGTCTCGATGTCGTGGCTCTCGAGCCACGTCCTGCCGTCTACCTTGCGTACGACGGCCTCTCCGGACTGTCGCTCCGCCCGCTCCTGCGCGATCTGGTCGAGGAGCTTCAGCGCAAAGGACCTGAGCAACTCTCGGCCTTCCTGTCGGCGGTCCGCAAGCGCCGCTCCGGCCACATCCACGTCTACTTCTCCGACTACGTCAGCTACGGGATCGGAGGCGGTGATGCGACCGCGGAGTTCTTCTTCGGTACGTTTTTGCTCCTCCACGAACCGGCGCGCCCCGACGGCAAGGAGCCCGGGCTCCCCGAGCGCCTCGTCCTCATGCGCCCCGGAGCCATCGAGCAATTCTCGCTTGATGGCATCGCGGCCTAGCGACGCACCCTTTTTCCTCCGTTCCGCCTCCCGCCTAGGGGCCACGATGCCGGAGGAGTCTCATCTCGAGCGCGAACGACGCGGGAAGATCGCTCGCTGGCGGGCCGAGGGACGCGAGCCCTTCCCCTGGTCGTTCCCGGATCGGACCCTCATCCGTGAGGTCCGGGTCCTCACGAGCTCGCTCGCGCCTGGGGAGGAGGTCGTCGGTCGAACCGCGCGCGTCGCCGGTCGGCTGCTCACCATCCGCGCTCACGGCGGCACCTCCTTCATCGATCTCGAGGACGCATCGGGGACGCTGCAGCTGCTACTCACGATCCATGAGCTCGGGGAAGAAACCTACACGCGTTGGCTCGCCGACCTCGACCCGGGGGACATCGTCGGAGCGGTCGGCATGCCGGCGGTCTCTCGCCGAGGAGAGCCCTCACTTCGGATCCAATCTCTCGAGCTCCTCGCCAAGGCGATCGCGCCGCCCCCGGAGAAGTTCCATGGGCTGCAGGACCCCGAAGAGCGGATCCGCCGGCGCTATCTCGATCTCATGTCCTCCGCCGAGAGCCGAGAGCGATTCCGCCTGCGCTCGCTCCTGACGCGCGAGATCCGCCACTACTTCGATGCCGCGGGCTTCCTCGAGGTCGAGACCCCGATCCTCCTACGCGTCGCGGGAGGCGCCGCCGCGGCTCCCTTCGTGACCCGCTCTCGGTACCTCGACTCCGAGCTCCAGCTGCGGATCTCTATCGAGCTCTCCTTGAAGCAGCTCCTGATCGGCGGCTTGGAACGGGTCTACGAGATCGGCCGGTGCTTCCGCAACGAGGATCTCGATTCGACCCACTCGCCCGAGTTCACGATGCTCGAGCTCTATTGGGCGTATGCCGACTACCACGACATGCGCCGCCTGATGGAGGGGCTCTTTGAGCGCCTGGGGGCCCGAATGCTCGAGTGGCAACCAGACTCGGAAGCGGCGCGATCCGCCGCGCAACTGTTCCGTCCTCCGTTCGCTACCCTCGATTTCGTTCAGGCGCTGGAGGAGCGCAGCGGGATCCGCGACCTCCTCTCCCGGCCGACTCCCGAGCTCGGCGAGCTCGCCCGTCGGTGCGGCGCGACCGTGCCGGCCGACTCTCCGCCGGGCGTGTTTCTGGACAAGCTCTTCGAGCATTACGTCGAGCCGACGATCGATCGCCCGACGTTCGTGGTCGATCATCCGGCATCGACCACCCCCCTCGCGAAGCGCCACCGGAGCCTCTCAGGTCGGGTCGAGCGGTTCGAGGTCCATTGCCGTGGGTTCGAGATCGGGAATTGCTACACGGAACTGAACGACCCCGACGAGCAGGAACGACGCTTCCAGGAACAGCTCACCGCACGTGGGGAGGACCGCTACGCGTACGACGCCGAGTTCGTGGAGGCCCTGCGCCACGGAATGCCTCCCGCGACGGGGATCGGCTTCGGGATCGAGCGGATCGTGATGGCGCTCACCGGAGCGAAATCGATCAAGGACGTGATCCTCTTCCCGCAAGTTCGGTCCCGCTGAACGGCCGCAGGTCGATCCGAGGGCAACCTTCATCGTGCCGTTTCCGCTCGACCTCGTGTTCATGAGTCGGTCCGCGAACGGATGGAGGAATCCGTGAGCACTCCCGCCCTCCCGTCCCGCTTCGACCCGAAGACAATCGAAGCGCGGTGGCAGGCGGATTGGGCCGCCCACGGCTACTTCCGTGCTCCGGATCGTCCGAACCGCCCGTACTTCACCGTCCCGATTCCGCCGCCCAACGTCACGGGCATCCTGACGATGGGCCACATGCTCGGCTACTCCGTAATGGACATCCTGGTGCGCCAGCACCGAATGAAAGGGAATGCCACGCTCTGGGTACCGGGGCTCGATCACGCGGGCCTCGCGACACAGGTCGAGGTTCGGCGACGGCTCGCGAAGGAGGGCGTCCGACTGGAAGATCTGCCGCGCGCGCAGATCCTCGAGCAGATCGAGCTCTGGCGCCAAGAGCACGAACCCCGCATCCTAGAACAGACCCGAGCCGGGGGGTTCTCGGTCGATTGGACCCGGTACCGGTACACGATGGACCCGCCGGCCGCGCGAGCCACGCGCGAGGTCTTCGCTCAGCTCTACCGGGCGGGGCTGATCTACCGGGGGGAACGGATGGTCAACTGGGACCCGCGGCTGCGCACGGCCGTCTCCGATCTCGAGGTGACCCACGCGGAGGAGGACGGGCTGCTGTACTTCGTTCGCTACCCCTGGGCCGATGGAAGCCCCGGCGGCCTCGAGGTCGCCACCGTCCGCCCCGAGACGATCTTTGGAGACGTGGCGGTGGCGGTCCACCCAGATGATGCGCGACATGCTTCCGACGTCGGCCGAGAGGTCCTGCTGCCGATCGGGAACCGCCGGGTTCCCGTCGTCACCGATACGGCGATCGATCCGGCGTTCGGGGCCGGTGCGCTGAAAGTGACCCCTCGCCACGATCTCGTGGATTACGAGATCTATCGGCGGCACCCCGATCTTCCCCTTCCGGCGAGCATCCTCGACGTTTCGGGGCGGCTCGAGGGGGATCTCGTCCCCCCCGAGCTCCGGGGGCTTGACTGCGAACGGGGCCGGGAAGCCACCGTGAAGCGGCTGGAGGAGGCCCACCTGCTACTGCGGACGGAGAAGTATCGGCACAGCGTGGCGCGCTCGGAACGATCGGACGCGGTGATCGAACCCCGCCTGTCCACCCAGTGGTTCGTGAAGATGCGCCCCCTCGCGGATCCCGCGGCGGCCGCCGTCCGGGACGGGGTCGTCCGCATCCACCCCGATCGATGGACGTTGTCGTTCTTCCGCTGGATGGAGACGATCCAGGACTGGTGCATCTCCCGTCAGGTCGTTTGGGGCCATCCGATCCCCGTCTCTCGCTGCGCGGCGTGCCAGGAGGAGATCGTCTACGTGGACGCTCCGGAATCCTGCCCCAAGTGCGGGTGCGGGGAGCTGATACCGGACCCCGACGTCCTGGACACGTGGTTCACTTCGTGGCTGTGGCCGTTCCTATCGCTCGGCTGGCCCGAAGAGACGGCGGATCTCGCCCACTACTACCCTACGCACCTACTCGTGACCGGTCGCGACATCATGTTCTTCTGGGTCGCCCGGATGATGATGGCCGGACTGTACTTCACGGGCCGTGCGCCGTTCTCCGATGTCTACCTCACCGGGATGCTGCGCGACGACCGAGGCCGGAGGATGTCGAAGCATCTCGGGAACTCTCCGGATCCACTCTCGGTGATCACCGAGCGAGGAGCCGACGCGACACGCTTCGCGCTCGTGTTCCCGACGCCCACGGACGAGGACGGACCGTTTGGACGCGGGCCCCTCGAGGGCGCCCGCAACTTCCTGACGAAAGTGTGGAACCTGACCCGATTCGCCCAGTCGCACACGCCGAGCGGAACCGTGCCCCCGACGAGTCCCCCACCGATCTATGCCCGCTCCCCGCTCGAGGATCGATGGGTCCTCTCGCGCTACGCCGCGACGGTCTCCGCTGTGGACGCGGCCCTCGCCCGGTTCGAGATCACCCAGGCGGCCACCTCGCTCTACCAGTTTCTGTGGCACGATCTCGCCGACCGGTACGTCGAGCTCATCAAGGACCGGCTGGCGGGCAAGGGCGACGCGGTGAGCCAACGGGCGGCGCAGGCAACGCTCCTGTTCGTGATCGAGCGATCCCTTCGCCTCCTTCACCCCTTTGTTCCCCACATGACGGAAGAACTGTGGCACGCGCTCCCCCATGAAGGCGAGTCGGTGGCCGTCGCCCCATGGCCTTCGGCCGCGGAGGTCCCGCGCGATGCGCTCGCGGAGGCACGGATGGAGATCCTGCTCGATTCGATCCGGCTCTTGCGGAACCTGCGTGCCGAGGAGCACGTCGCTATCGAGACGATCCCCGCCGCCTGGATCCGACCTCAGAACGAGGAGGTCCGCACTTTGTTGATGGCGGAGCGTGCGGCCATCGAGAAACTCGCTCGGGTACATCCGCTCGAACTGCTCGACCCGAGCGAAGCGACCCCGGAAGGCGCGGCGACCCGGGTCTCGGCGGCAGGGGAGTACTTCATCCTCCGGCCGGCGGCGTCGGCCGAGGATACCGAGACGCTCCGTCGGGAACGGGACAAGCTCGCCGCGTTACTGAGGAAAACCCGCGCGCGTCTTGCCGATCCGGGATTCCGCGAGCGCGCTCCGCCGGCGGTCATCCAGGAGGCCGAGGAGAAGGCACGGGAGCTGGACGAGCGCCTCAAGCGCATCGACGCGAACCTGAAGAGCGCGGAGCCCTCGGAGGGTTCGGGACCATGACACCGGCTCGGAAGACCCGCGCATCGCGCGCCCAGGTCGATCCCCCACGGACCGCCATTGGTACGATCCCGCTCCCCGGCTCGAAGAAACCCCATCCGGCTCTCGGCCTCGGACTGTGGGGCATGGGCCGATGGAAACGCTCCGAGGAGGAGCAGACCCGCAGCAGCCTCGAGCACGCGATCGATGCCGGGATGCGTTGGTTCGATACCGCGGAGGTGTACGGGAACGGGCGATCCGAGCGAGTGCTCGGAGAAGCCCTGAACCGAACCCCGACGCTCGCGAAGGACTCCTTCCTGGTCACGAAGGTCTCCTGGGAACACCTGCGACCGGAGCAGCTCCGCGCATCCTTGGTCGGCAGCCTCGAACGCCTCGGCCGCCCCTACGTGGATCTCTATCTCGTCCATGCTCCCGATCCGCACGTACCTCTCAAGGAGACGATGGCGGCCCTGGAGGCGATGTGGAAACAGGGGCGCATCGGGGCGATCGGCGTGTCGAACTTCTCGGTCGAAGAGATGGAAACGGCGCAGGCCGCCCTCGCGGAAGCCCGCATCGTCGTCAATCAGGTCCGCTACAACCTCTTCGATCGGGAAGACGGGGATCCCGTCCTCGAGTACTGCCGGGCGCGCGGGATGGTCGTCGAGGCGTACACGCCGCTCGCGCGCGGGCTCCTCCACGGTCGATATCTCACGGGAAAGCGGGTTCCTGCGGAGGTCCGACGGTTCGCGCATCGCATCTTCGAACCCGATCGCTTCGCGGTGATCCAGCAGCGTGCACGCGCTCTCCAGGCGCTGGCCAACGCGGCCGGCGTCCCGCTCGCCTCGATCGCGCTCCACTGGCTCGAGGCTCGGGGTGCGGCGCCCCTGTTCGGGGCGAGCCGCCCGGAGCAGATCGACTCGAACCTCGCGGCGTGGGGGGTCCGCCCTTCACGCAAGATCCTCGAAGAGGCGGACGCGATCGCGCGAGGCAGCCGTGCTTAAGCTGGCCGCCTTCGACATGGACGGCACGCTCGTCAACGTGAGCAGCTCCTGGGGCTTCGTGCACGAGCATCTCGGCCTCTCCAATGCGGAGGGGCTCCGCCGCTTCATGGAAGGGTCGATCGACGACCTCGAGTTCATCCGGACCGATGTGCGACTCTGGAAGACCGTACGCCCCGGAATTTCGGTCTCCGACCTCGAAGAGATCCTGGCTCAGGTGCCGCTCATGCCGGGAGCGCGGGAGCTGATGCGCGGCCTCCGCGAACGTGGGATCCTCACCGCGATCGTGAGCGGAGGGATCGACGTCCTGGCCCGACGCGTGGGACGGGAGCTCCGGATGGACTACGTGCTCGCGAACGGGATCCGCACGGACGCCCTGGGGCAGCTGACGGACGAAGGGATCCTGCGCGTTCCGATCAAGAAGAAGGACGAGGTGCTCGCTCGGATCCAGGAGCAGCTCGGCATCCACCCCGATGAGACGGCGAGCGTGGGAAACTCCGAGATCGATGTCGCCCTGTTCCGGCGCAGCCGCATCGGCATCGCCTTCAAGCCCGAGGACCAGGCCGTTCGGGACTCCGCGACCAACGTGCTCGCAGCGTCCGACCACGATCTCACGCACGTCCTCCGCCTTCTGGATGCCTTCCCGGCCAACTGAGGGATGGCCCCACGCGGCC
>JAKAZU010000036.1 GCA_021826525.1 Thermoplasmata archaeon | reverse complement strand
GCATCCGACGCCGAGGGCCGTCGCGGCCGCGAACAGGGTCATCGGGACTCCGGCGACCCGCTGGTTCTGGACGGTAGCGGCCTCGGGCATCGCGAGGTTGAACGGGAACTGGACGTAGCGGAAGCCGTGGTGCTCGCCGCCCACCTCGCGGGCGATGCGCACGGCGGACTCGAGCGAGAAGAATCCCGGCTCGTTTGCGGCGACCCGCAGGGAATCCCACGTGGCGAGCCCGTACGCGCCGAGCGTTCCCTCCGCACGGAATCCCTCGAGAACCTCGAAGGCGAGGCGCAGCCGCCGTTCGAACTCCTCGAGTCCGACCTCGGGGATCTGGGCGTCCGGCGCGTTGTGCAGGTAGAGAAGATCGACGGTCTCCACGCGCAGATTGTTCCGGCTGCGCCGGAACTGGTCGCCCAGGAACGACGGGGCGAGGGAATGGCTTCCGCCGACGACTTCCGCGAGCGGCAGGATCCCCGGCTGCACCAGCTCCTCGTGGACCCAGCTGCGCGGGTCCCGCTCGGACTCGCTGTCGGGAGCGAGGTAGCCGATCTTGGTCGCGAGGAAGACCTCCTCCCGTCGCACGGGACCCGCCGCTACGAGATGGCTCAGCGCGCGGCCGATGCTCCGCTCCGCCCGCTGGCCCCGATAGTTGATCGCGGTATCGAGGACGTTCACGCGGCCGCTGGTCAACGCGATCGAGACCGCGTCGACGACGGCGGTATCGGTTGCGGGGTCGGGACTCCCGAGATAGGTTCCGAGCCCGATCGAGCTGAGCGCGAGGCTCTCGGCGGCCTCGCGGAAGTGCGAGGGAGAGATCCGTCGGCGCTCGAGGGCCCGCTCGCGGAACGCGCGCGTCCCGTCCGGGGTCGCCCGTCCCGGGAGATGCTCCACGTCCGGCCAGCAGCACCGGCCCACAAGAGGTTGGGGGGCCGGAGCCGTCCGGGCGCCTAGCTTGAAATCTCGGTCCCTCTTCGGCCCGGCCGAACGATGCCCCGACGCAAGTACGGTCACATGCAGCACGCGATGCCGGCGCCGGTCTCCCCGGAGAAGTGCCGCTTTTGCAAATTGAAGCGACCGTGCCCGGTGCACGGCAAGCGGACCTAGGGCCGCGCGATCCCCGAGCCCCCGTTCGTACCCATCCGGTGCGGGTTGCGCACGGTCCAGGACTGGAGGCCGCTATGCTCGAGCGAGAAGTCGACGACCTTTCCCCCCGCATCGTTGACCGCACGAGCGACCTGCGCCCGCCGCACGAAATCGCAGAAGAACAGCAGGTAGCCGCCCCCTCCGGCGCCCAGGAGCTTTCCTCCGAGCGCGCCCGCAGCGCGGGCCTTCTCGTACAGCCCGTCGATCTGCGGATTGGAGATGCCGGACGTGAACCGCTTCTTCAGCTGCCACCCTTCGTCGAGCAGTCGGCCCATCTCGTCGATGTTCCCGCGGAGCAGTTCGTTCTTCATGTCGATCGCGAGCTTCTTCGTCGCATCCAGCGCGTCGACGGTCTCTCGGGCCTTGGCGGCGTACGCGCGCTGCTGCTCCCGGATGATGTCGTTGGAGAAATGGCTCGTCCCCGTGTAGCAGAGGAGGAGGCGATAGGCGAGCTCGTTCGCGACCTCCGGCTGGATCTTCAGCGGAGTGACGATCGCCCGTTCCTTCGTGAACTCCATGAAGTTGAAGCCCCCGAACGTCGCCGCATACTGGTCCTGGCGTCCACCGCGCAGGCCGAGTTCGTTGCGCTCGATGTGGTAGGCGATCTCGGCGACCTCGTACTGGGTCCACGGCTCGCGTAGGTAGTGCTGGAACGCGCCCACGAGCGCGACGCACATCGTCGAGGAGCTCCCCAGGCCCGTCCCGGGGGGGGCGTCGGAATGCAGGAACATGTTCAGCGAGTCGGTCGACTGCGCCCGCGCGGGATCGCTCGGGCGCAAGATCCGGAGCGCGGCCTTGACGAGATCGAGCTCGCCGTTGTAGACGAGGTCGTCCGGTGTGGCGTAGCGGCTCTTCATGTCGTAGTCCAGCGAGTGGACCGCGGTCTCGCCCTTTCCGTCGGGTTCGATGTCGAGGGTGGCATAGGCGAACTTGTCGATGGTGCAGTTCAGCACCGCACCGCCCTTCTCCTCCGGGTACGGAGAGACGTCGGTCCCGCCTCCGGCGAAGCTGATCCGCAAGGGCGCCTTGCTTCGAACGACCTGCATACCGACACCTCCGACAGGCATGGAAGCGCAAATAACGATGCGAGGGTCGGAGCACCGGCGGCCCGGCCGGGAGAACACGACGATCATGACTCGGCCCCGCGGACCCGCGCTCACCGTCGACGCGATCTGGATCGATCGAGATCGCATCCTCCTGGTCCGGCGCGGCCGCTCCCCGTTCCGTGGAAGGTGGGCGCTCCCGGGCGGTTTCGTGGAGACGGACGAGACGGTGGAGGCGGCGGTGGCCCGGGAGCTCCACGAGGAGACGGGGCTCCGAGCACGCCCCCGAGCGATCGTGGGGGTCTACTCCGGGCCTCACCGCGATCCCCGGGGCCCGACGACGACCGTCGCCTTCCTCATGGCGGGGAGGGCGGGCGCACCGACGGGCGGCGATGACGCGACGACGGCGGCGTGGGTGCCCCTCGCGGAGGCGCACGGACTCGCCTTCGACCACGATGACATCGTACGGGATGCCCGCAAATGGTCCGGGCCGCGCTTCAAAAAGCGGTCGACGTCGGGAACCGGCCGGAGTACACCGGGATGCGAACGAGGCGGGTCCCGATAGCGAAGAGCCAGAGGGTCAGCGCCGCCAGGGCGACACGCTCGGCACCGCCGGGTCCGAGCGCGCCGACGTATCCCTGGTGGTACAGGAAGAACGAGACCAGCACCACGATCCCGGACAGCAGGGTGTACAGCCGCAGTCCGTCCCACCGGCGGTCCCGAAGCATCGCGAGGGTCAGGACCAGAAGGGCCAGGCCCGAAGCGACGAAGAGCGCGGCGGTGACGGCGCCGTTGATGTTCGCAACGTTCTGAGGCGAGCCCGACGGGAAGGCCCCGAGGAGGACCGCGGAAAGACCGCCGATCATGAGCAGGAGGAGTCCGACCGTGCGCGAGCCTCGGACCGGGAGGCCGCTCCAAATCAGCCACGCGCCGAGGATCAGGAATATCCCGAACGCGACGATCACCAGATCGAAGACGATCGCGAGCGGGGACTGGGAGGGATCCCCGAAGGATTGGAGGAGCGTCCTTGTCGCGCTGAATCCGGAGTAGGAGAGGGCGGGGAGGATGTTCGCGAGCAGGAGGAGGATGCCGGCGACGAGCAATGCGAGCGAGCCGAAGCGGACCGCGCGGTGGACCAGCGGTCCCCGTCGCTCCATCGCACCGATGCCCAAGCCGCCCTCAGTCCTCGCGAGCGTTCTTCTCGTAGGAAGCGTCGCTCGTGCGCTTCAACCGGGCTCCATCGCGGTCGCAGACGGGGCGCGCGCTCGGCGGAACATCGATGACGTAGCCCCCGCCACACTTCGGACACTCGTAATACGGCATGACGTGTACCGACCCATCAACGGGAGGTTGGGGTATATAAGAGCTCGGACGCAAGCCGGCACCGATCGCTCGCCGTCGGGGCCGGGCGGGGGGAAGCGGGAGAGAGACGCACGCGCCGTCGTGCCTCGATCGTCCGACGCGGGGAGGGCCGAGCAGGCGCGCGAGCGCTTCCGGGCCGTCGACTCCTACCGGGCGGACCGGGAGTGGAACCGTTACGAGGGGACCCCACAAC
Source organism: Thermoplasmata archaeon (assembly GCA_021826525.1). The sequence continues at coordinate 4,831 of JAKAZU010000036.1, read as the reverse complement.
GCGATCTTTTCCGGGAGATTCGCGAACGATTCTTGGATCGCCACCGGGTGGACGCGCCTTGGGCGCTCGAGATCGGGCCCGGACCCGGCCGCTTTACGCATCGGATCGGGGCGGACGGAAGCCGGCGCGTGCTGATCGATCTCTCCGACGTGATGCTCCGCCGGGCCTGCAGCGCCCATTCGGATCGGACGGGCGAACGGTTCTCCCCCGATCCGGTGAGGGGCGATGGGTTCCGCCCGCCCGTGCGATCGGGGGCGTTTGGGGAGGTGACCGCGCTCGGAAACGTGCTCGGCTTCGCCCCCGAGCCCTTCGCTCGCTCCCTCCAGCTCCTTGCGGGATCGGCGGCGCCGGGAGCCAAGCTCCTCCTCGAGATCATGCCCGGCACCGGCGAGCGATCGCGGTATCTCGCTCGGCTGCCTCCTCGGGCCGTGGGACGGCTGTTGCGCTCTCCGGTGGGCGCCGTGCGCCCCCGGATCGAGCGCGAGGGGTTCGCGCCGGTCGACGGGCGGGCCGCGAAGGACCACGGGTTCCGCCGAAGGACCGTAGCCGATCTCGTGCGAGCGCTCTCGCCGTCCGGCTGGGCGATGCGCGAGGCGATCGCCGTGGCCCCGGCGCTGGGGTCCGACCCGGATCGGATCGCCGAAGTGCGCCCGAACCCGAACGCTTGGAACCACCTGCTCGAGATCGAGGAGGGGCTCGGTCGTCTGCCCGAGCGCTGGGAACGGTGCGCGGCCGTGATGGTCGCCTTCGAACTCGGCCCCGCGGCCACGAGGTCCGATGCCCGCTGATCGTGCCGCCGCCCGCGAGCCGTCGGGGCTCCGACTCCACCATGTTCAGCTCGCGATGCCCCCTGGAGGAGAGGCTGCGGCGAGCGCGTTCTACGAGGGCCTACTGGGCCTGGCCCCTCTACCTAAACCCGCGCACCTCGCGGCCCGCGGGGACCTCGGGTATTCCTTGGGCCCCAACGAACTTCATCTCGGCGTCGAGGTCGGGTTTCGGCCGGCCGCGAAGGCCCATCCCGCATTCCGGGTCGACGACCTGGAGGGCCTCCGCCGACGGCTGGACGAAGCGGGATCGCGAACGTTCGAAGACGCACCGCGGCCCGGATATCGAAGGTTCTACGCGCTAGATCCGTTCGGGAACCGGCTCGAGTTCCTGACCGCGGACCCCATCTAAGAAGGGCCCGGCGGACGGACCCCGCCCCGTAGGAGAAGGGGATGGTGGCTCACTCTTCGCCCATCGCGCGCGGTCGCGGAATCATCCTCGGCTGCTCGGCGTCGGTGGGCATGCCGGTCTTTCCATCGACGATCTCGCAGTCCTGCCAGCCGATGCCGACCGTGACGCGGGGGAACTGGACCTTCAGGGTATAGTTGGCGAGCTTGGCCGTCACGAGTCCCTGCGCCCCGGGCGCGAGGTTCGGATTCATGACGGACAGGTCGCGTGTCAAGACGATGCGGGTCTCTCCGAGCACCACACGCTCGAGCTCGCTCTTGTCCTTCATGGGTGGGGTCTGCGACGCCCCCTCGGCCCATAAGCTCGACGGTGGAGCGGGCTCTGCCCGGCTCAGGTGGAGTGGCCCGGGGGCGGGGAACCGGGTGAATCGACCACGATCCCGGCCTCCACCGTGCGGGCGGCGCTGTCCGCAAGCCGGCGGGCTTCCGCGGTCGTGGCCCCGCGGGCGACGGCGATCCCCAGGCGACGGCCGCGGTACGTCTCGGGTTTGCCAAACAGGAAGATCCGCACCCCGACGGGGGCTAGGGCTTGCACGAGGCCACCGAAGCTCGGCGCCCATCCCGCCTCGGATCCGAGGATCACTCGCGCCGCGGCGGGGGTCGTCGGCTCCGGGCCGACGTACGGCAGGCCGAGGATCGCGCGGGCGTGGAGCGCGAACTCGCTGTTCCACTGGCTGCCGAGGGTCACGAGGCCGGTGTCGTGGGGCCGTGGGGAGACCTCGCTGAAGTAGACGTGGTTCCCCGCGACGAAGCACTCCACCCCGAAGATCCCGATCCCGCCGAGCTGGTCGGTGACCTGGGTGGCGGTCTCACGTAGGGCCACCTCCACCTCCGGAGCGAACGGTTCGGGCTGCCAGCTCTCGTGGTAGAGCGTGCCGGGCCGGACGTGCGCGATCGGCGCCATGACCGTTGTCCGGATCTGGCCGGCCGGATCGTAGTGCCTCAGCGTAAGCATGGTCACCTCCCGGTCGAAACGAACGAACTCCTCGATCATGATCCGGGCGTTCCGCACGCGCCCGTGCTCGCTCGCTTCGCCGTAGGCCTCGGCCACCCCTTCGGGGCTAGGCACCACGGTCATTCCGTGGCCCGAGCTCGACATCATCGCCTTGAACACGCAGGGGAAGCCGATCTCCTGCGCTCCGCGTCGGGCCTCCTCCAGGGTATCTGCGAAGACGAACCGGCTCGTACGCACCCGGGCCTTTTCGGCCGCGATCCGGCGGATGCGCTCGCGGTCCATCGTCGCCCGCGTCGCCGCGGCGCGAGGAATGACCGTCCAGCCCTCCTCCTCGAGCCGGAGGAGCTCGTCGGTCGCGATCTGCTCGATCTCCGGAACCAGGACGTCGGGCGCCTCCCGGCGGACGAGCGCCCGCAGCGCGGCGGCGTCCGTCATCGGCAGGACATGGTGGCGGTGCGCCACCTGCATCGCGGGAGCGTTCGCGTAGCGGTCGACCGCGATGACCTCCGCCCCGAGCCGCATCGCCTCGATGGCGATCTCTCGGCCGAGCTCGCCGCTGCCGAGCAGGAGCACCTTCGGCGCGTTGCCGACGATCGGAGACCCGATCCGGTCTCGGAACAGCACACCACGGCCCGCGCGAGCTTCGGTCATCGGGGGAGGGGGTAGGTATCGGCCTAGATAATTCTCCGCTCCGGGCCGGACGCAAGCATCTATCGTCCCGAGACGTTGCCCGGCCATGCGTTCCAAGCGAACTGCGCGCCCGCCGGTCCCGACCCTGCCTTCGGACCCCCTGCGGTGGGGCGACGGGAGCCTCGCCTACCCTCCCGCGGGGATCCGCGCCATCGAGGAGTACTTCGAGCGGGAGCTCGGTGCGGCCACCCCGCCCCGGAACCCTCCTCGGGAGCGGCCTCCCGCGGCGGGCCCGAGCCGCCTCGCTCCCGCCGACGTGCAAGGGCTCCGAGCGCGTGTGTCCGGCCCGGTCTCGATCGAGGAACTCGATCGCGTATGCTATTCCTTCGGCCGATCGTACGAGGAGCTCATCGCCTGGCGCGACCGCCCCTCGGTTCCGACCACCGACGCGGTGGTATGGCCCGCTACCCCCGCCGAGGTCCAGGCGGTCCTCGCCTTCGCTTCGGACCACGACCTGGCCGTGGTTCCCTGGGGCGGCGGCACCAGCCTCGTCGGAGGGGTGGCTCCCCTCGCCGGGACCCATCGGGCCGTGATCACCCTGTGCCTCGGCCGAGTGAGCCGACCCCTCGGCATCGATCCCCGGACCGACTCCGCGCGCTTCGAGGCCGGCGCGCGCGGTCCCGACATCGAGCGCTTCCTTGGCGAACGAGGCGTCACCTTCGCGCACCATCCGATCTCCTTCGAGTTCTCCACACTGGGGGGCTGGATCTCGGCGGATTCTAGCAGCCAATCCTCCAGCCGCTATGGCGAGATCCTCGACCGGGTCACATCGGCCCGATGGGCAACGCCCACCGGATTCTACGAGTGGAAGGCGGGAGAGGCGGGACCCGGGGGGATCGACCCACGACGGCTCCTCGCGTCGGAGGGCACTCTCGGAGTGCTCGTGGACGCCGGTGTACGTCTCGCCCCCGCTCCGGAGAAGACCGCCGTGCGGGCGGTCCTGCTGCCCTCCTGGGCCCCGGCGCTCGGGGTCCTGCGGGCCCTCGTCGCCGACGACCCGCGCCCCGCCATCGCGCGGATGTCCGACCCCGAAGAGAGCCGGTTTCTCCTAACGCTCGCCCGCGGGGGATCGCCGCCGGAGGAGATCGGAGGGCTGGAGGGGATCGCGCTCCGGCGCAAGATCGCGGATCTCAGTGCCATCGTCCTCGGCATCGTGAGCTTCGACGGGAGCCGCAAGGACGTCGGGCGCGGTACGTACGTGCTCGAGGAGCTGGCCCGCCAGGCCGGCGGGGCGGTCCTCCCGGGGGGGGTCTGGCCCGGCTTCGGGGAGGCGTGGGCGCGGACGCGGTTCCGGCCGCCCGCTCTGCGGGACGGCCTCGTACCGGATGGCTGGGTGCTCGAAGGCATCGAATCGACCGTACCCTGGGAGCAGGCTGCGGAGATCGCCTCCCCCGTGCGGGAGGCCGTGCGCTCCGCGGCGTCCGAATTCGGGGTAGGCGCCCGCCTCCACCTCCAGGCGGGATCCCCCACGTCCTCGACTGTCACCCTGACCGGCACCGTGATCTATCCCGAACCTGCGGGACGGGCGGTCGAGGCTTGGAATGCGGTGCGCGCCGCCGCCCATGCCGCGCTCGTCGAACATGGGGCGGTCCTAGTTCAGCGGCCCGGGATCGGCCGTCTCGACCGCCCGGCCCTAGGGTTCGGCCTCTCTCCGGTCGAGCGGGCCAAGATGCGTGCGTTCAAGACCGCGATCGATCCGAACGGGGTGTTGAATCCGGGGAAGTTCCTCGCTCCTTGAGGCCCGTCCGATCCGGGGAGAGAGCGGGTCGGGGCCTCTCGGGTCCTGAGAGGCCCGGCCACGAACTCGAAGGCCCGGAGCAAGGCCCCCGGGGGGTACGTCGGGACCGGGCCATGGAGAAATGCCCCGTGAGCGAGTCGGGGGTTTGTAACACGGAAGAGTCCGACAAACCAAAGGTTTTTTAAGACCCACCGTATCAGACCCTAGCATGGTAGA
>JAKAZU010000035.1 GCA_021826525.1 Thermoplasmata archaeon | reverse complement strand
GGGATCCGAGGCGAGGGCGTCACCGGTGGTGGCATAGGCCCGAGCCCGGCTTCCTCCGCATGCCTCCCGTAGGGAGCAGGCGCCGCATGCGCCCGTGAACGCCCTGCGCCGGATCTGTCGCAGGAGCTCGTGGGATCGGTAGATCGAGGGCAGGTCCCCGTCCTTGACGTTTCCCAGCGTGTAGGGCAGGAGTCCTCCGGGGTACACGGTCCCGTCGTTGGCCACAAAGAGGATCCCGTCCCCGTCGAGGGTGCCTACCCGCGCGAGCCCCGACGGCATGCTGGGTGCTCCCTCCAGCGTGGTGAGGTCCGAGCGGAGGGCGCGGTACAGCGGGTCGTCCCAATACTCGCCCCGTTCTTCCCGCATCCGGAGGACACGTCGCAGGAACGGGGCCTCCACGGTGCGGACCGTGATCCCATACCGAGAGGCGTCGTACAGGAAGTTCGCGACGCTCTCGCACCCGATAGGCGGAAGGTCGTGGGTATCTCCCTCCGCCCCGCGGCCGACCTTGATGAGGAAGAAGAGCTCCCACGCGCGGACATCGAGCTGCCGAAGGATGTGGAAGATCTCCGGGAGCTCTCGGACGGTCTCGGCCATCACGGTGGTGTTGATCTGTACGCGGAGCCCGAGGTCCCGGGCCTCCCCAACCGCTTGCAACGTGCGCTCGAAGGTCCCGTCCTGCCGACGGATCGCGTCGTGGGTCTCAGGACGGGAACCGTCCAGGCTGAGGGAGAGCGCCGATGCGCCCGCATCGGCCAGCCGCGAGAGCGTGTCGCGGGTGAGTCCCTGCGAGACCGCGGGCGACACGCCGAAGCGCAGGCCGAGGTCCCGGGCGTACGCGAGGAGATCGAACAGATCCCGGCGTCGCAGGGGATCGCCCCCGGTGAAGATCACCGTGGGAGGGTGCTCGCCGAAGGATGCTACTTGGTCCAGGAGCCGAAGTCCCTCGGCAGGGGAAAGTTCGCCGGGCAGGGGATCTGGGATCGCGGAGGCCCGGCAGTGAACACAGGACAAGGGGCAGGCCCTCGTCATCTCCCAGAAGAGGAGGAGGGGCGCCTGAGAGTAATCTCGGGAGTGGTGTCCCGGCGGACCCCCCGGATGGGGGCTCATGCGGCGGCCTCCGTGGGCGCGAGCGCTTCCGTGGAGAGGAAGGAGGAGACCCCTCGTGCGGCCCGGTCCGCATCCTCGATGCAAGCCGGGACGCCGATGCCGCGATACGCGCTACCCGCCAGGAAGAGGCCCGGCACGGTGGTCCGCGCGGACTCGATGGTGGCCACCCGCTCCGCGTGATCGACGTCGTACTGGGGGTGGGCGTTCTGCCATCGATGGACCCGGGCGAATTCCGGAGGTCCACGAAGGCCCAGGAGAGGCGTCAGCTCCTGAACGGCCAGGTCCGCGAGCGCGTCATCGGGTCGATCCAGGACGGAGGCTTCTCGTACCCCACCGTAGAACGCCCGCAGCAGGACGTGCCCGGAGGGGGCCCGTCCCTCGAACTTGGAGGAAACCCATGTGCAGGCCTTGAGGTGGACACCTTCCGTACGCGGCACGAGGAGGCCGGACCCGTCCAGTGGCCGACAGGCATCCGCAGGGAAGGCCAGTGAGATCACCGCCGAGGAAGCGTACGGGATGGCATGGAGCGCGTCCGCCAGTTTCGGTTCGAGTTTCTCGAGGAGTCGTGCGGAAACAGGAGCGGGAGTGGTCAGGAGGACGGCCTCCGAGCGGAGAGCGCTCCCGTCGTCGAGGGGGATCTCGAAGCTCCCCGGCCTTCCCCGCTCGATGGCGAGGGCCCGAGTGCCGGGTCTCCACGCCACATCGGGCGTCTGTGCCACGAGGGCATTCACGAGCTCTGCCATCCCGTTGGGGAAGGTGGCGAACGGTCCCGGAAGGGTGGGATCTCGGACGGGTCGTGAGCGTGCCGCCGCCTGAAGACCACGGAAGACACTACCGTGCTCCCGCTCGTAGGCGAGGAACTGAGGCAGCAGGCTCGACATGCTCAGCTGCTCCGGATCCCCGGCGTGGATACCGGCCACGAGGGGATCGGCGATCCGCTCCAGAGCCTCCCGGCCCAATCGTCGACGGACGAAGGAAGCGAGGCTTTCGTCCTTCTGCTCCCGTCGTGCCGGCACCAGCGGCTCGACCGCGAGGCGGGCCTTCCCTCGCAGGGAGAGGAGGGAACTTCGGACCATGGGGCCCAGCCGGGGCGTGGTCAGCAGTGCGAGCCCCTCCGGGAGGGGCACGAGGCGCCCGCGGCGCGCCACGTAGACCCGGCGGTGAGCGGGGCCCTGGAGTCGTCCCCGCAGGCCCAGCATGCCGGAAAGTTCGACCGCCGTCGCCGTCAGGGTGAAGAAGGAGTCGACCCCGCTCTCGATGAGATAGCCCTCGTGCCGCTCCGTTCCGATGGACCCGCCGAGGCGGCTCCTCCGCTCCACGAGGGTGATCGCGAGGTCGTCCGGGGATGGAACCGTCCGTCGCAACCGGTAGGCGGCCGCAAGGCCGGTCACTCCGCCGCCGAGGATCACGACGTGCCGCGTCACACGGTCAGCCTCGGGCGCACGGCCTCGGCCATGGCCTCGATGAATTTCGGGTCGACGTTCAACGACGGCGTGCGCTCGAGCCGCACCCCGAGGCGCTTCGCCCGCTCCTTGGCCTCTACGTCGACGTCGTACAGGATCTCGAGGTGGTCCGAGACGAAGCCGAACGGAACGATGAGGATCGCCTTCTCGCCCTCCTTTCCGAGATCCTCGATGGCCTCTTCGAAAGGCGGGCCGAGCCAGGGATCGGCGGTGCGGCCGGCGCTCTGGTAGGCCAAACGGGAGCGGATCGGCGGGAGTCGGGCCCGGATGGCTTCCATGGTCTCAAGGAGTTCCTTCTCGTAGGGATCTCCCTCCGCCAGGATCTTCCGGGGGAGGCTGTGGGCCGTGAACAGGACGTACGGATCGGGGAAGCCGTCCTGTGCGAGCGTCGCGAGGCTCGCGGCGACCCTCTCGGCGAACGCGTCGGCGAGGGCGGGGGCGTCGTTCCACGAGTCGACGTAGGCTACCTCGAGGGAGAGCGCTTGCGTGCGGACAGCCTCCTTCACCGCGTCGAAGTAAGCCCCCACGCTCATCCGTGCGTAGTAGGGCGTGAGGCAGAGGGCGACGACCTTCCGAAACCCGTCCCGAGCGATCGCCGCTACGGTCTCGCGGATGTACGGATGCCAGTGGCGCATTCCCACGTAGGCCCGGACGTGGTAGCCCTCCGAGGCCAGTTTCACTTCGAGCGCCGTCGCCTGGCGCGTCGTGATCTCTCGGAGAGGAGACTTGCCTCCGATCCGGCGGTACCGTTCACGGAACTCCGCCACCAACTCGGGAGGCGTGGGCCGGCCGTGGCGGACCTCGCTCAGATACCCCGCGACATCTTCGAGGGAATCTGGCCCGCCGACAGCCATCGCCAGAATGGCGCTCGTCTTCGTCTGCGTATCGGCCCTCTTCCGCCTCCGGATCACGGTGGGCGGATCGGAGGAGGCTCGAGCCATGCGCTCGTCTTTCATAAGTTGAGACCCCGTTTTCGGCGTTGAGGATCGACGCTTTCCCATGGGATCGAAGGGAGCGAACCCGCAGGTAGGGAGCGGTCTCCGCCGGGCGATCCGGCCCTGAGCCTCTGTTGAAACCGCTCCGAGGCAATCTATCGGGCGCGACGGGGAAGCGTCCGCATCAGAGCACCGTGTGGCCACAATGCCGGAAACCTAGGCGTCGGGGTCCACCGCCGGAGCTCGGTCGATCCCGATCACCTCATCGATCTCTTCGGTGGTGGGGAGATCGTAGCGCCTTCCCTCGAGATACCTCCGGGCATACAGCGCGGCGACGCGACCCATGCGCGGCGAGGGGAGCGAGTTCGATACGCGAAGCAGCTCGACCACGGCGATCGCATGACCGAGGTCGTTCAAGACGTCCTTCCCGAAGAACTGCGCCTCCACCTCCGAGTAGGAGGCGAGGGTGTTCAGGGCTTCCTCGATCCGCGCACGTGCGAGAGCGAACGTCGCGGGACCTGTGCGGATCTCCGCTCCGATCCGCTCGACCTCTTGGAGCAGAATCCGGTCCGCTCGTTTCTTCGCGATCACCTCCAATAGGTCGAGCGCTTGGATGTTGCTTGGGCCCTCCCAGATCGGGGTGATCAACGCCTCTCGGTGCCACCGCTCGATCGGGAACTCCCGCAGGAAACCGAGGCCGCCGTGGAGCTCCATGGCGACCTTCGTGACGTACGCGGACATGTCCGCGGTCACGTTCTTGGTGATGTGCGTAAGGAGCCGGGCGTAGTGATACCTCGGCCCGTAGGGAGGAGTGTCCGTCCAGGATGCCTGAAATCCCTCGACGGCTAGGAACGCTAGGGCGAGTGCGCCCTCAATGGCGACCTCCAGATCCAAGAGGTCGCGTCGGATCAGTGGGTGATCGATCAGACGCCGTCCGAAGGCGGTTCGGGTCTGGGTGTAGTAGTACGCCTCGAGGTACGCCTTCCGAGCGATGCCGAGCGCGGCCATCGAGTTCGCGAGCCGAGAGACCATGAGGTTCTCCAGCGTGTAGTAGATCCCCTGCTCGACGTCTCCGAGCAGCAGGGCGTGCGCGCCATGGAACTCGACCTCGCCCGTCGGTACCCCGACGGTGCCGCTCTTCTTCTTCAGGCGGCGAACCAGGAAGTTGCGTTTCCCCTCGGAGTCGTGCTCCGGGACCAAGAAGAGCCCGAGACCCTTCGCTCCTCGGCCGTCCGGTCCGACCCGCGCGGTCACCAGCGCCAGGTGGGCCAGCCCCGCATTGCTGGCGAAGTACTTCGTATCTCCATCGATCGTCCATCGTCCCTCGTGCAGGTCGGCCCGCACCCGGTTGGCGCCGAGATCGCTGCCTCCCTGGATCTCGGTGAACCACGTGGCGCCATACCGGATCGGTTCCTCCTCGCCGATGAGACTCGGCAGGAGCGTCTGGGCCGAGGCATCTCCGTACTTATGAATCGCATACGCCGTTTGATTGGTGACCGTGAGGATGCAACCGATCCCCGGATCGGCGATGAGATAGAGGGACGCGAAATGCTCGAACCAGTCCCCGCGGCGGTACGGCCCTCGGTTCACAGCCCCTTCCTTCAGGAGCCACTCGAGCGCGCGCATTTCGGAGGGCGCCATCCAGGCGCGGTCGACGCGTTCCCCGTCCACGCTCCACATGATGTGTTCGGGGTGCCCGAACTTGTCGACGTAATCCGCGACCTCGTACAGGTCCTTGCCAACGAATTCCCCGAGCCGCTCAAGATCGGGAAGCGTACCCAAGTGAAACCGCAGGATGGCTTGGAACGGGCGATCCAGGGTGAAGTGGTTTCGGCCGTAGGCGTGAGAGAGGTGGCGATAGGGAGAGTCCGGCACGGCCTCACATGGCTTCGGTCTAGTTAACGAGGGTCGGGAATCGCATCGTGGATCGGTCGTCCGATGCCGGGCCCGTACGATCGCGAATCGCCACGGTGCACTGTACGATCGATCGCGCCATACCCATCGGAGCGGGCGGGTTTAGTGATGGACGGTCAGAAGGCGCGTCACCATCGAAGGGCCGAAGCAACCTGCTTTCGGGCGGCTCTCGTTTGGTGGCCCGGACCACTTCGGGTGTAGCCCATGCACGCGCACGCACGACACGGACCATCCGACGGATGCAGTCGCCTCTGGTGTCGGCAGCCCGCAGTCTCACATTCCGTCGTCACGTAATCCTCGGAGCAATCTGTGAGTTCGGGGGGGCGGATGTAGCTTCCGCGGCGGTGAAGGGTAGGTTCGGGGCCGTGGTACGCGGAGAGAGCCGATCCGCCCGGGGCCCTTCGCGAGAGAGACGACGAGGACCCATTCCCGAACTCTTACGGTGCGCTTCGAACCACGAGTATATTGACATCGTCATGGAATCTTCGGACCTCCAGCGTGGACCCCTGCGCACGGAGAGCGACGAGGAACGGTTCCGCGCCCTGTCCGGGTCCGTCTCTCCACTTCGCCACAAACAGCCCAGAACCCTGCTGGGACGGGATCGCCAAGCCGCGTGCGACGAGTTGGCGGAACCCGCCCTCCGGCAACGGCTCGAACGGCGTGGCCAGCATTCCCTTTCTCCGGGGATAGCTCTGCTTCATGATCTTTACTCCGAGGCGAGGATTCCGTTTCGGCTTGGCATGGACCGCACCCGGGGCCGAGAGGCGGGACTCCGCGAAGGCGTGGCGAGAATGCCGGCGGAATCACGGCTCGACGCCGGGGTTCGCTCCGGGGCCAAGAGGCCTGCCTGCCGGAGCTCGGTCGTGATGGTCTGCACGGCAAGTTCGACGTCCGACGGTCGACGGGCTCCGGTGCAGACTAGCTTGCCGCTGCCGAAGAGGAGCACCACCACGCGCGGTGTCGTGAGCCGACAGACCAGTCCAGGAAACTGCTCGGGCTCGTACTCCACGCGGTCCAGACCGAGGGTGACCGCGATCGAGTTCAGATTGACTTCGCTCCCCAGGTCGGAGGTCGCGACAATGTTCTGGACCTGGATCTTGGGGTGCGGGAGGATCTTCTGGCCGGCCTTACGGATCAGCTCGGAGATCGTGCGGACGGCGGCGTCCACCTGATTCCAGCTCTTCCCACCCGTGCAGACGACCTTGCCCGAGCGGAAGAGGAGGATCGCCGTTTTCGGCTCCTTGAGCCGGTAGATGAGTCCGGGGAACTCCTCCGGATTGTATTCCGCCCCGTCGAGCGCAAGGCCGATCGACTGCAGGTCGAGCACGTCGCCGAGCGAAGTCGAGGCCACCACGTTCTCGATTCGGATTCGCGTCATGATGCATATATATACTATTTAAGGATATATTTAAAAGGGACGGGTCGAGTCCGCCGCGGTACCCAGACGGGTGCCGACCCTCAGACGGGCCCGGCGTGCAACGACCCGCAATACCTCGAGAGAAATGGATCGTTCTGGGTCTGGCTCGTGCACAGGAGCGCCGCGCGTTTTCCCAGGGCCGGAGCGAAGCTCCACCCGAGCCGGAACCCGCCGTTCGCGATGACCAACCGGCCCTTCCTTCCGACGATCGGTAGGCCGTCCGGAGTGCACGGGCGGGATCCGTTGCCGAAACTGAGGACCCGATCGACGGGTACGACTTCCTTCACCGCGGCGAGGATGCTCGGCGCGTGGGAGAGGCGGTCGGAGAGGTCGAAGTCCCAGCCGCCAGTTACCTTGAGTTCGTTCTCGAACGGGACCACGGCGATCCCCCGGTCCACGAAGATGGTGGCGACCTCCACTTTCGCCGGGCTCTGAACGTGCCAGCCGTACCCCTTCACGCCCGTGAGCGGGAGACCGAGCTTGCGTGAGGTCACGCCGGTACTGACCACGACCGCGTCGAAGTTCGCCGTTGTCCCCCCCACTTGGAGGGTGCCGTCCAGTCCTACATGATCCACGCGCTGGCACACGATCTGGGTCTGGGTCAGTTCGCGGAGCATTCTCTGGACGAACCGTTCGGTGTGGACCCATCCGACGGAAGGGTAGAACAGGCTCCCGGCCCAACCCTCCCCCTCCCGCACCTCCACGGGAACGATAGAGTCCTTCGACGTCGCGACCGCTTGATCCTCCAAGAAATGGGCCCGGTGGTCGTACCGTTCGAGCAGGCCCTTGAGGGTGTACGCGAAATCGTTGTTCTGAGCGGCCAGCTCCTCGTACCCGGCGACGGACGTTCGCGCCATCTCGCGGAGGACCTCGTCGGTTCCGGGGATGGGATCTCTCTCCAGCTCGCGAAAGCTCGCGGACAGCCATCTCCCGTCGACGCTTCGAAACGTACAGGTTCCTCCACGCCAGAATCTCCAGACCCGACGAAGGAACGCGAAGGTGTTCGTCCGGTAGGCGTTGGCCGGCTCGATGATCCCGGCCGCATGATCCGAGCGAGCACCTGGTTTCCCCTCCTCGTAGAGGGTGACCTCTGCGCCCGCCCGCTCGAGATGAAATGCGGCGAAGAGCCCGACGATCCCCCCGCCAACGACGGCGACCTTCATCGACAGACCCGTTGCCTTCCGAAGGGGTTCAACTCCCTCATCATTGAAAAGCTCGCCATTCGATCGTGGGCCCTCACGTAGGACCACGTGTCGGTACCGCGGGTGGAGGTCGGGCGAACGCGCTCTCGCGTTCCCGAGGGCAGCCGGACCGCTCGGTTCGAGCTCGGCGTACTTACTAATCCTTGGACTTGTGCACGGTCCGAAGGTTGTAACATGGCGCGGAGCAGCTGGATAGGCGTACTCGCCGCGTTGGGCGGGATACTCATCGTCGTGGGAGGGTTCCTAGGGTTCTTTCTCAGCATCCTCCCGAGCGGCTACGCTCCCCAGTACTCCCTGGGGACGTCGGTCGCGGTAGCGATCGTCGTCGTCCTCCTCGGGGTCGCCATTCTGATCTTCTCGGGCTATACGCGCTACCGGGGAGTGGGGCAAGGCATGGCGGGGGCCCTCGCATTTCTGATCCTCGGGGCAATCGCGTGGGTGATCGCGGGAGGATGGCTCCTCGTGGTGATCGGCTCGTTCCTGACCATCCTAGCGGGTCTGATCCTCTTGGTCGTGATCCTCCGGCGCGGGCCCAATGGGCGAAGGTCGGGTCCATCCTGACATCGC
>JAKAZU010000034.1 GCA_021826525.1 Thermoplasmata archaeon | reverse complement strand
GATCGAGCGGGAGATCTCGTCGACCCGGTGATCGGGGATCTGGCGAAGGTCGGGGAACGCGCGGACGAGGCTCGTCCGGCTGACGACACCCAAGAGCTCTCCGCGGCGGCCGACCACGGGGGCCGCCCGCAGGCCCGTGGCGAGGAGCTGCTCGGCGAGCTCGGGGTAAGGCGTGGCGGGGGTGACGAGCGGCGGGATCAGCAGGAGATGCTCGACCTTCGTCGAGAAGGAGAGGTTGGCGCGTCGAGCGATCGACTCGAACGTGATCATCCCAATCAGCTTCGACCCTCGGAGCACGGGCATTTCGTGGAAGGCCCCGGTGCTCATCTTGCCCAGGGCGTGGGAGAGCAGTGCGTCGTGGGCGACGGTCACGGGATCCTTCGCCATGAGCGTCCCGGCGGTGGGCCATGCAGCGGACATCGACGCCTCAACTGCAGGCGGTGGTCATATGGCTGGCGGGAGGGGCCGGGGTTTGGGAGGGGCGTTCAGCCGACGTCCCGAGCCATCTGGTAGCCGTTCTCACCGTCGGAATAGTAGCCGCGCAGCAGGTCGACCACGGAGAAGCGGAACCGGGCGTAGAACCGGATCGCGGTCGCATTGCTGACCCGCACCTCGAGGGTGACCCGTCGCAGTTGCTTCTCTCGGCAGCGGGCGAGGAACTCGTTCATGAGGAGCGTTCCCAGGCCCTGGCCCCGGTGATCGCGATCGACCGCGAACATCAGGACGCGCCCTTCGCCTTCCACCTGGTGTACCCCGAGCAGGAAGGCGATGGGAACATCGCTCGGATCGGTGGCGACGAGGAACCCTTCGGGCCAGTTCGCGCTCAGCGACGGGTAGAGCGCCGGGTCGTAGTGTTCGCGGAGCGCGTCCGCCACGATCGGGGTGATGTACGGCACATCGCTCACTCGGAACCCACGCAGGGTCGCGGAGGATCGCGGGGCGCCGTCGCCGGTCCGTTCGCGTGCCGCGGAGGCGGGCTCAGCGATACATCTCACCCGGCCCGACGGTCTCCCCAGTTCGGGGGGTCTGGGATGCCGTCTGCTGTTCGTCGAGATGGTGACGGACCTCCGCCTCGATCTCCTTCGCCTTCTGTCGGAGCGGGCGGGTGTTCAGCACCATGAGCGGGACGAGGGGGTTGACCGCCTCGATCACCTTGGCCGCCGCGCGGGCGTCGGGATAATCCTTGTGCGCCTGCGCGATCACGCACAGCACCGGCAAGGGCCGGCCGAGCGCGTTCAGGAGGAGCCCGCCCGCGAACCCGGTCACGACTCCGCTCGCCGTGGTGAAATGGTACTTGCTGAGGAGCGGCGCTGCGGCCCGGTTGGCCATCGCGACGACCCGGGCGTCGCCCTTGTCGTCCTTGTCGATCGGCTGGCCCTCGACCGCGATCACGAGCTCGATCCCCTTCGCTTCGGACCAGTCCAAGAGCGCGCGGCCGAGGCGGGAGAGCAACCCGGCCGGCGGTTGGATGTCGGAGATCGCGACCACGAGCTGCTGGCAGGAGCGATCGGGGCCGCAGACGAGCTTGCTCGCGTAGAACCGGATCGGGGCGTTCACCACCCCCTCGTCCATGACCACGGTGGGCGGGAACTCTTCGCCGACCATGTAGGCGACCTGGGTCATGTCGAGGGTATGGACGAGATACGAGGCGGCCACGGAGCCGACCAAGCCGTGCGTGGGGAACCCCACGACCATCATCGCCCCCCGCAGCGAATCGCCGCGCGTATCGACCACCTCGAGATCCACGTTTGCCTCCCTCGAATGGCTCGGCGCGCTCGACCGGCTCATGAAAGACGGCCGCGCTTATGCGGTTTCGCTCCCCACCGAGGAATCCCGGGCCCCGGCCTCAGGCCCGCTCGGCGCTGGCGGGGGTCCCCGGAGCCATTAAGCGGCGGTTCGCATCGGAGCGCGTCGAGAGGAGCGCATGAAGGTCCTCATCACCGGGATCGACGGCTACTCCGGCTGGCCCCTCGCGCTCCATCTACTGTCCCGGGGGCACGACGTCGTCGGCGTCGACAACTTCGTCACCCGTCGCAGGGTCCGAGAGGTCGGCAGCTGGTCGGCCACCCCCATCCCGTCGTTCGCTCAGCGCCAGAGCCTCGTGAACCAGCTCCTCGGCAAGGAGCTCCCCTTCCACCGAGGCGACCTCGGGCGCTATGATTTCGTCGCCCGCGTGCTCGAGGAGGAGCGCCCCGACGCGATCGTGCACCTCGCGGAGCAGCGAAGCGCCCCGTACTCGATGATCGACGTCCACCATGCGGTCACGACGCAAGTCGACAACGTGGTCGGCACGCTCCATCTCGTCTACGCGATGCGCGACCACTGCCCCGACGCCCACCTCGTCAAGATGGGAACGATGGGGGAGTACGGGACCCCCAACGTCGACATCCCCGAAGGATTCTTCGAGATCGAGTACCGGGGCCGCAAGGACCGCTTGCCCTTCCCCCGCCAGGCCGGGTCGTGGTACCACTGGAGCAAGGTCTTCGACTCCGGCGACGTCATGTTCGCGTCGAAGATCTTCGATCTGCGCGCGACCGACGTCATGCAGGGGGTCATCTACGGGATCCGAACGGCCGAGATGACCGATCGACGACTGCTGACCCGATTCGACTTCGACGAGACGTGGGGGACCGCCCTCAACCGGTTCATCGCGCAAGCGGTACTCGGGCTCCCGATCACTCCCTATGGCAAGGGCGAGCAGATCCGCGGGTTCATCGCGCTGGAGGATTCCGTCCAATCCCTCCGGCTCGCTGTCGAGCATCCCGCGGACCGGGGCGAGTACCGCGTGTTCAACCAGTTCGACGCGGCGTACTCCGTCAACCAGCTCGCGGAGACCACGCACCAGATCGCGACCGAGCTCGGGCTCTCCCCCCGGATCGAGCACCCCCCGGATCCCCGTATCGAGGCCGAGCAGCACTACTACGCCCCGATCCACGAACGCCTCTACGCTCTCGGATACCAACGCACGCGCGAGCTCTCCGAGGTGGTGCGGGAGATGTTCACTGACCTGCTTCGCTACCGACGTCGCCTGGAAGCCCGCCGCCACGTGGTGATGCCGACGATCGGCTGGCGTCGCGCGGACAACCCGGCGGCGCTGAACGCTCGGGTCGCCGCTTCCTCGGCGCCGCCGAGCGCGGAGCCGCCGCCTCCCGTCCAGGATCGGTGAGCGCGTGCGCGGTGTCGTGACCCTCGCGGGCGACGGGAGCCGGATGCTCCCTTGGACGCACGGCTTGCGCAAGGAGTTCCTTCCGCTGTTCGACCGCGCCGCCGTCCGGGACGGCCCGCCGGTGCTGAAACCCGTCGCCCTGCTCTCGGTGGAGACCCTGGCCAGCGCTGGGATCGAGGACCTTACCCTGGTCGTCCGGCGGGAGGACCTCGCATTCGTGCGCGGGTACTTCCGAGTCGACCCGGCGCTCCTGCGCCGCCATGCCCACCAGCCGGAGCGCCTCGGAGAGACCCGGAAGCTCTACCGGACGCTCGAGCGGCTGACCATTCGGTTCGCGGTCCAACCCCACCCTCGCGGGTTCGGGGACGCGGTCTTGTGCGCGGCGCCATCCGTGGGCGACCGACCCTTCGTCCTCCACGCGGGGGATGCCGCGCTCCTGGAGCCGGAGCGCGGAGCCGTTGTCCGGACGATGGCCCGGCTCCGGGAACGCGAAGACCTGGATGCGGTCCTTCTGGTCCGCCGGGTCGCAGACCCGAGACGGTACGGAGTGATCGAAGGCAGCGCGAGCCGGCCGTTCGCGGGGGTGCGCCGCATCGACGTGCGCGCGATGCTCGAAAAGCCGGCGCGTCCCCGCTCGCACTGGGCGGCGACGGCGGTCTACGCCTTCGGGCCGGGGATATGGAGGGTGCTTCGCGAACGCGCGCGCCACCGGGAGTCCGGCGAGCTCGAAGTGACGGATGGGATCGCGGCCCTCCTCGCTGCGGGAGGACGGATCTCGGCCCTCGTGCTCGATCCGGGGAGTGGCCTATGGAAATCCGTCGGATCGCCGGAAGGATATGCCGCTGCGCTCCAAGCGACCCGAACGCGCGCGCTCCGCGCTCGCCCCCATTCCTGAGAGGAGAGAGATTAAGCTCCGCCGGGCGGTGGGGGAGGACGGCCCGACCGCGCGCGCATCCCGCCCGCGTCGAGGGGCCAGGTGGCTCATTCCCCATGAAACGTCAGATGGTCGATATGCTCGCCGAACTCGTCAAGATCCCGAGCGACCCATTCTCCGACAAGCAGGAGGTTCTCGACTACGTTCAGTCGTTCACCGACCAGATCCACATGCGCAACACCCTGTTCGGGGATGCGCAATCCCCGGCGCTGCTCGCGGAGTACGGGCAGGGCGGGCTGGTCCTCTCCGGCCATCTCGACACTCCTCCGATCGGGGACTACTGGAGCTTCTCGCAGAGCCAGGTCGCCTCCGGGCGACTGTACGGTCGCGGCGCGGCCGACATGAAGGGAACGGTCGTCGCGATGCTGCAGGCCGCGGCAGATCTCGTGCTGAGGAAGGTGCCGGTGGTGCTCGCGTTCACCACCGACGAGGAGACGACGATGCAAGGGGCGGCGGCGCTCTCCAAGACGCTGCCGATGCGCCGAGCGAAGGCGATCGTCGTCGGGGAGCCGACCGGACTGCGGGTGGCCCACGCGGAGAAAGGAGTCCTCGATATCGCGATCGAGACGCGGGGGAAGGCGGCGCACGGCGCGATGCCTCATCTCGGGGAGAACGCCATCTCCAAGATGATGCGGATCGTTCGGGGGCTGGAGTCGTTCAAGGGCCGGATCGCGCACCCGGAGCTCGGGACGGTGACGATGAACCTCGGGACGTTCCACGGAGGGAACCGGCTCAACGTGGTGCCGAACAAGGCCACGGCCGAGGTCGATATCCGTTTCCCGCCCCCGTACTCCCCCGACCAGCTCTACCGCGAGATCGAGGAGCACCTGCGGCGGATCAAGACCCCGTTCACGCTGCGCCGGCTCGTCTCTCTTCCATCGATCCAGATCGATCCGAACGCCCCCCACGTTCGACTCCTTAGGGAGGTCTCGGGCGGGGAGACGACCGTCCTCGTGCACGCGTCCGAGGCGGTCCATTACACGCAGGTCAATCCACGCGTGGTCATCTACGGCGCCGGTGAGGAGGAACTCTCCCACCAGGCGAACGAGTACGTCAAGATCGAATCCGTCGCGCGCGCCACCGAGGTCTACAAGAAGTACGCCCAGCGGTTGCTCTCCCCCCGGGCCGCCACGTAGTTCGCACGTGAAGCTCGCGCAACTGTCCACACGCTATCCCCCGGGTCTGGGCGGCGTTGAGCGGCATGTCGCCGAGATTAGCGCGGAGCTCGGCGCGCGCGGGCATACCGTGCGCGTCCTGACGAGCGATCTGTACCGAGAATATCCGTGGGAGCGACTTCCCGCGAGCGTGCCCCGACAGGAGCGAACCGCGTTCGGGACGATCGAGAGGCTTCCCGTATGGTCGCTCCCGGGTGG
Organism: Thermoplasmata archaeon; assembly: GCA_021826525.1. Next base: position 3,157 of record JAKAZU010000034.1, on the reverse strand, counting down.
ACTCCACTATCCTTTCTTCCGAGGACTGATGCGAGCCCTCGAAGCCGACCCGGTCGACGTCGTGCACGCCCACACCTACGGCACCCATCAGGTCGCGATCGCCCATCGGTACCACCGGCGGACCGGGACTCCGTACGTCCTGACCGCTCACTTCCACCCGATCACTTCGATCGAGGGTGGCTGGTTTCGACACCGCCTGCGCCGGCTCTACGATCGGCGATTCGCCGCGCCGATCGTCGCGGACGCCGCGCGCCTGATCGTCCAGAGCCAAGAAGAGGAGCGGCTCCTCCGTGCGCTCTCGATCCCGCTGCCTCCCGTGCGCATCGTACCTCCCGGGTACACCCCGTTCCCCGCACCGGCGGACGGCGTACAGTTCCGGGCCCGCTACGGGATCTCGGGCCCCTACGTGCTCTTCGTGGGACGCCTCGCATCGAACAAAGGACTGGGCGCGCTGCTCGAGGCGTTCGCTCCGCTCGCCCGCCGCGAGCCGACCGCGTCGCTCGTGCTGATCGGGCCGGACGGGGGCATGCAGGCGGTCCTGCAGGCCCGCGTCCGCCAGCTCGGCATCGCGGACCAGGTCCACCTGCTCGGATGGGTCCCCGACGACGCGATGCTCGCCGCCGCGTTCCGCGAGGCTCGGTTCTTCGTCCTCCCCAGCGAGTACGAGGCGTTCGGCCTCGTGCTCCTCGAAGCGATGGGGCAGGGAACGGCGGTCATCGCGACCCGCGTCGGCGGGATCCCGGAGTTCGTGGAGGACGGCCGTGCGGGCCTCCTCGTTCCGCCGGGGGACTCGGGGCGATTGCGCGAGGCGATCGAACGGCTATGGGCGGATCCCGTCGGCACCGAGGCGCTGGGAGCCTACGGGCGCGATCGCATCGTCCCTCAGTACCGCTGGACGCTCGTCGCCGACCGGCTCGAGGCGATCTATGCGGAGGCCCGGAACGCGTGAAGATCGCCCAGGTGACCTTTCGCTTCGACGCGCCGGGAGGCGTGGAGACCTGCGTACGCGAGGTTGGGCGACGCTGTGTCGCCCGCGGGGACCCGGTGCGCATCTACGCGAGCGACCTCTACGACGAAGGGCGTTGGGAGCGTCGGACCGACTGGGCGCCGGCCGTCGACGGCATGCCGGTAGAGCGATTCCGGCTGCGCCGCTACCCGGTCCCTGGTGTCAGCATGCCCTCGATGATCGGCCTGATCGATGCGCTCGCGAGCAGCGAGGCCGACGTGATCCACGCGCATTCGCATCGCTATGGACACGTCCTACAGAGCGCGCTCGTCGCGCGGGAGCGGCAGGTGCCGTTCGTCGTGTCCACGCACTATCACCCGGCCGACGCGAGCGAGAGCGCGTTGCGTCGGGGCCTGTTGCGAGTCCAGGACGTCGGCTTCGGAGCGAGCGCCTATCGGGTCGCCCGCGCGCTCGTGGTCGAAACCGAGCTCGAGGCGAGGCTCGTCGGGAAGTTCGCTCCTGCCGACCGCATCCACATCATCCCGCCCGGGATCGATCTGTCGCTGTGGGCAAAGACGTCGGCACGATCCGTCGACGATCTCCCGAGCGGCTACTTCCTCTTCGTCGGTCGGATCGCGCCCAACAAGGGCCTCCCTCTGCTGGTGGACGCGCTGGCCCGGCTCCCTCCCGGCGAGCGGCGACCGCTGCTCTTGATGGGATCGGACTGGGGGGAGCGGGCGACGGTGGAAGCACGGGCCCGTGAGCGCGGGGTCGCCGATCTCGTGCGTTTCCTCGGGCACGTCGACGACGCCGACCGCTACCGCGCCATCGTCCGGGGCGCCTCCGTGTTCGTACTTCCGTCCGAGTGGGAGGCCTTCGGGCTCGTCCTCCTCGAGTCGATGGCCGCCGGGGTGCCGATCGTCGCGACCGCCGTCGGAGGAGTTCCCGAGGTCCTCGATGGGGGCCGCGCGGGTTGCCTCGTCCCGTACGGGGACGCGGAACGTCTCGCCGATGGTCTTCGGGAGGCTTTCGCCGGATCCGAGGACACCCGACGCCGGACCGTCGTTGCTTCCGAACGCGTCCGAGCATACGACTGGGACCTCGCAACGGACCGCCACCGCGCGCTCTACCGGTCAGTGCTGGGCGGATCGCGGACCCATTCGATCTAGCCGCTCGAGCTCTTCCGCGATATGCTCGATATCGCGCCGCACCGGCTCCGGGCGCACGATCGATAAGGTCCGCAGCCCGAACGCGATGAGGCGGGGCATCATGCGCGGCTCGCTTCCTGGGCGTACTCGCGGAGAAGGGCGAGACCACGAGTCAGATCCGTGCGCGATGCCGCGAAGGAGATACGCAGATGCCTCGCCCCCCGAGATCCGAAGGCATCGCCCGGCGTCGTGATGAGGCCCCGGGAGAGGAGCGCCTGCGCCGCTTCCGTCGCGGTCTGAGGCCAGGAGAACCGAGGGAAGGCGTAGAACGCGCCCGCCGGCGGAACGCACGTCACTCCCGGGCAGCGGGCGAGCTCGCGGAGCACGATCGCCCGTCGCGCCTGGAACTCCCGGGTCATCGCCCGTGTTGAGCTCAGTCCGCCCTCGAGCCCGGCAAGGACCGCGCTTTGGGCCGGCGTGGAGGCGCAGGCGATGATGTGGTAGTGCATCTTGTTGATCTCGACCGCGAGGGCGCGGGGAGCGACGAGGAACCCGACCCGCCAGCCGGTCGCCGCGAGCGTCTTGCTGAAGGAGTTCACCACGACCGCGCGATCGGTGCGGCCCCAGAACGACGTCACCGGCCGGTCGTAGACGATCTGATCGTACACCTCATCGGAGACAATGTGCAGATCGTGCCGCTCCGCGAGCGCGATGATCTCCTCGACCGTCTTCTCCGGAAGGACCGCGCCGGTCGGGTTCGATGGGCTGTTGACCACGATCGCCCGGGTGCGTGCGGTCACGAGCCGCTCGATCGATCCGATGTCGGGCAGAAACGCCCGCTTCTCGTCGAGCGCGTACGCCACCGGTTCCGCTCCGAGGAGTCGGGCGTGGGGCGCGTACAGAACGAAGCCCGGGTCCGGGACCAGGATCTCGTCCCCGGGATCGTACAGCGCGAACGCGGTCGCCATCAGCCCCTCCGATCCGCCCGCGGTGATGATCACATTGTCTCGGCTCGTTTCGGGAGCCCCGGCGCGGTATCGCTCGGCGATCTTCTGCCGCAATG
>JAKAZU010000033.1 GCA_021826525.1 Thermoplasmata archaeon | reverse complement strand
GGGACGTCGTGCTGTACCTCGGTCGCCTGACCCGGATGAAGGGCCCGGACACCTTCCTGCGGGCCGCGGCGGTCGTCGCCCCCGCGTTCCCCGAGATCCGGTTCGCGGTCGCCGGGGAGGGCCCCGAGTACGAGCACCTGATCGCCCTCGCCGCCTCCCTCGGCATCGGGGACCGAGTGCTGTTCTTCGGGAAGGTCACCGAGGCCGAACGCGCCGCGCTGCTCCGCGACGCCGCGGTGTTCGTTTTGCCGTCGGTCGTCGAACCGTTCGGCATCGCGGCGCTGGAAGCGATGGCGGCCGGCGTGCCGACGATCGTCTCCAAGACCAGCGGCGTTGGCGAGGTCGTGCGGAGCGCCTTCCAAGTCGATTTCTGGGACGTGGACGAGTTCGCGAGCCGCATCTCCGAACTCCTCGAGTATCCCCACCTCAGCCGCGAGATGGGCGATCAGGCCCGCCACGAGGCGACCGAGGCCGGGTGGGCGGAGCGGGCACGCCAAACGGTTGATGTGTATCGGGAGGCTATCCGCGCCCGAGCCCTGCGTAGATGAAGATCGTCTTCTACCTCCATCTGCACCAGCCCTGGCGCCTCGCCCGGTTCCGTTACCTCGATCTGGGGACCGGCAAGCCGTACTTCGACATCGACCGGAATCTCGACCTCTTTCGCCGGATCGCCGCGAACTGCTACCGGCCCACGCTCGATCGCCTCGAGGTCATGCTGCGCCAAGACCCGCGCTTCCGGGTGAGCTTCTCGATCACGGGGACGTTCCTGGAGCAGGCCGCGCTCGCCGCGCCGGACGTGATCGAGCGGATCCAGCGCCTGGTCGAGACCGGACGCGTCGCGCTCCTCTCCGAGACGTACTACCACTCCCTCGCGTTCCTGTTGCCCCCGCCGGAGCTGGAGGAGGAGGTCGCGCTCCACCAGCAGCGGATGGAGGATCTGTTCCACGTTCGCCCGCACGTCCTGCGCATGACCGAGCTCGTGTACGACGACGACCTCGCCCGATTCGCGGCCCGAGAAGGGTTCTCCGGGATGCTGGCCGAGGGGTGGGAGGGCCCTCTGCGAGGCCGCTCCCCCAACCATGTCTATTCATCGGTGGCCCGGGGGGTCAGCGTGGTCCTGCGGAACTACCGGCTCAGCGATGATGTCGGCTTTCGCTTCTCCGCCCGGGGGTGGACGGAGTACCCGCTCACGGCGGAGAAGTACGCGCTCTGGCTCTCTCGGAGCCCGGGCGACGTGGTCGGGCTCTTCCTCGATTTCGAAACCTTCGGCGAGCACCACCCCGCCTCTACCGGGATCCTCGAATTCCTTTCGGCCCTACCGAGCGCCGTGGCGCGCGAACCGAACCTGGAGTGGGCGACGGTCGAGGACGCGGTGCGGGTGCCGGCCGCCGGCCCGTTCGTCGTTCCGGAACCGATGAGCTGGGCGGACGAGAACCGAGACCTCGGCGCCTGGCTCGGGAACGATATGCAGCGCTCGGCGTTCGACGCCGCGAAGAAGGCCGGAACGTTCGCGCGCAGCTCGCACGACCCGGAGATCCTTTCCGACTGGCGCAAGCTGTTGACCTCGGACCACTTCTACTACATGTACGTCTCCGGAAAGGGAGCCGATGCGGACGTCCACCGGTACTTTTCGAGCTACTCGAACCCGTATGACGCCTACGCGAACTACATGAACGCGCTCAACGACCTGCGCCGACGTTCGCTGGCCAAGGCGCGCGCGTCGCACTGAGGTCGACTCGCGGTCGAGGACGCTCGAACGGTAGGGGTTGTCGCGTTCCCGCTCACGGCGCTCCGTGGAACGACGCACGCCGACATGAGTCGGGGACGGCTGCGAGGCTGGGCTCTCATCGGGGCCGTGATCCTTGTCGTCTTGGCGATTCTTTCCTGGCCCGCCCTCGTTCGGGTGCCGAGGTCCGCTGGAATCACGGTCGGCCCCGTACTCTTCGCGATTTGGGTCCATCTCTCGCTCCCCGACTCCCGGACCGAAGGCGATTCGGACGCCGAGAGGGCCGAAACAAGCAACCTGACTACTCGCAACCACGACTAGGCTCCTCGGCGAGATTGCGCGAGCCCCGTTCGACGACCGGGGGCTCGACCTGGATGACTCGGCCGCCACAGTCGCCCCGCCGGTCGAGGGTCGATGGCCAGCGATCCTCCGGCTTCGTGCGTCGGATCTGTCCCACGGGAGATGCAACATCGGGCGGCGCCGGGCCGAGTTCCGATGGCCCCGATTCGCAGATTGTTCACGCAGAGGATCGTCCGGTTCCCGTGGCTCGCCATGTTGGTCCCGAGCGCTCCGCTCTGCGCGATGTGTAGCGCCCAGCACCGGCCAACCCATCTTCCGCGAAAGTTGTCTGTTCGTGCGCCACGCGAACCTTATATCCCATGGCAGAAGATGCGACCCCGTACAGGTACGTCGGCATGAGTGCATCCAAAGGAACTTCCGTGAGCTATTCCGCCAGCGCCTCCGCGACGATCACCGAGTCCCTCAATGGTGGCTCCCGGGCGCTCTACGGGATCTTCGGTGCGATCTGCCTCCTCATCGCGATCTCGCTGCTCTACTCCGGGCTGAACTATGGACTCAACGGCGGCAGCGGCTACTTTGCGATCGGCTTCCTGCAGTGGCTGGTCATCATCGCGCTGTTCGTCATTGGCCTCAGCAACCTGGTCTCGGGCGCCAGCGCCGCAGAAGGATCGAGCTCCGCCTACCGGGGTGCCCGGGCTGCCATCGGCGTCCTCGTCATCATTCTCGCCATCCTCGCCATCCTCCCCGTGGCGTTCAACACCACGGTCGGCGGATACACGGCCCTCACGTTCCTTTGGATCGTGGTCGGGCTTGCCCTGACCCTGGAAGGGATCTTCCTGCTCGTCGTGGGCATGGTTCCCGAGCTCCCCGGCTGGATCCGCGGGGTGTCGGTCCTGTTCGGGATCATCGTGCTCGTCTTCGGTATCCTGGCCCTGATCTACCCGGCCTTCGGTCCCGTCCTCGTCTGGCTCATCATCTCGATCGCCCTGCTGGCGGTCGGAATCCGCCTGCTGGTGGTGGCCGCCGCGGGCATCCGGGCATCGAAGTTCACGGTCACGGCGGTCTAGCCAACGGAACATAGAACCTAGGAGGAGATGCATGACAGCTCAGTCGTCCATGGGAAACGCGTCGTCGGGACCTGTCGAACACGTTGGCGGGGGGATGCGGGTCGCCTACGTCCTGCTCGGGATCCTCGCCTTCGTCTTCGCGGTCGCCTTGCTCGTCTCGTTCTTCTGGCAGGGGATCTTCGCGGCGTGGGTCCTCTACGTCTTCGTGGTCGTCTCCCTATTGTTGATGGGGATCTTTGACATCATGTCCGGCTCCTCGGGCGGGGACCCGGCAATGGCCGGGATGCGCACCCTGCAGGTGATCCTGGGAGTGTTCGTCCTCATCTTCGCCTTCGTAGCGCTGGTGGACATCTATTTCGCGTTCCTGGTCCTGTGGGTCTTCGTCGGTCTCGGACTGTTCTTCCAGGGGATCTTCCTCCTCGCGGGCATCGGAGCCGCGGGGCCGCTTCCCGGCTGGCAGCGGGGACTGGGAAGCGCGCTCGGGGTCATCGACCTGATCCTCGCCTTCCTCGTGCTCTTGATCCCGGGCCTCGCACTCGTCCTCGTCGCGTTGCTCATCTCCATCGCCGGCTTCGTGGCCGCGGCTACGTTCTTCTCGATCGGGGTCTCGGGAGAGAAGAGGCCGTTCGCGATGGCCATGAACGTTCCGGGGTTCCCGCCCATGGGCGGTCCCGGTGGGCCGGGCGCGCCGCCCGCGGCGCCCCCGAAGTAGAGGGGGGAGCCCGTCCGCCCCGATCCCGGTACGGATCGTTCGCATTTGAAGGGGAAAGGACTCCCCGTCGGGGTCATCTAACTGGGGGCAACGGACCACGGTAATCACACAGCTCGCGGGCAACGGCCGGCTACTGCTGACCGTCAATGAGGACGGCCAGTGGAACGGCCTGTTCTATCCGTACCCCGGTCAGTTCCAGCACCTGCGGCAGGCGCGCCTCGGCGTCTTCGACGAGCGGGCCGGCACGTTCTCCTGGCTCGGACCGTCCAGTGGGTGGCGAGGAGAGCTCTTCCCGTACGGAGCCGCCTACAGTCCCGCCTCGAGCTGGAACGGCCACGGCGTCTCCGTCGCCCTCCGGGACCACGTCCACCCCAATCACGACCTCCTCATCCGGACGATGAAGATCCGGGCCGATCCCGCCCGGCCGCTGAGAATCTTCGCCTACCACTCCCTCCAGATCGCCGAGTCGATGTACCAGGACACCGCCTACGTCGACCCGGAGCGCCACTCCCTCGTGCACTTCAAGCGCGGCTACTTCTTCGAGTTCTTCAGCGATCCGCCGTTTTCCCACGCGGTCTGCGGGGAACACACGCTCAAGGGCCTCCAGGGGACGTACATCGACGCCGAGGACGGTCGCCTCGAGGGCCGGACCGTGGCCCATGGGGCGGCGGACAGCGTCATGCAGTGGGACATCCCGGCCGATGGGGCCGAGGGCACGACGATCCGAATGTTCGTCTCGGTCGGCCAGAGCCTCGCGGCCGTCCACCAGACGCGCCAATACGTGACCAAGGGCGGCCCGGCACGGTTCGAACGGGAGAGCGAACAGTTCTGGGAGACCTGGGCACGCCGCCGGCTTCCCCAGGCCCCGGTGGAGCTGATGGGCAAGGTCGCGGACGTCTACCGCGCGAGCGTCCTCGTCATGCGCCACGCGGCCGGCGCGAACGGCTCGATCATCGCCTCACCGGACACGCGCAGCCTCGCCGCCTGGGGGGACACGTACAACTTCTGCTGGTGGAGGGACGGCGGCTACGTCTCCAAGGCGATGGACGAGGCCGGCCTCTACGAGAACGCCCAGCGCTTCCTCAAGTTCGCCCAGAAGTGCCAGGACCCCGACGGTTCGTTCTATCACCGGCATTTCCCCGACGGGGCGATCGGCAGCACCTGGCACCCCCCGCCGTTCCTTCAGATCGACCAGACGGCCACGGTCGTCTCGGCCGTCTGGCATCACTTCAAGCGGGGCGCGGACCCGGAGATCCTCCTCGAGCTGTGGCCGATGGTCAAGGGAGCCGCGAACTTCATGACCCACTTCCGCGACCCCGAGACGGGCCTTCCCGCCGCGAGCTACGATCTCTGGGAGGAGCGGCGGGGGATCCACACCTACTCGACCGCGGCGGTCGGCCACGCGCTCGAGCGGGCCGCCCGGATCGCGGAGGAGATCGGCAAGGAACCGAGCGTCTGGAGGGATGCCGGCCGGGAGATCCGGGAGGCGGCGGTCGAGCACCTCTGGGACGCCGAGCGGCAGCGCTTCCTGCGCTCGCTCGATCCCCGGGACGAGCGCGTCGACTCCTCCCTCCTGCTCGCCCTGAAGCTCGGTCTCGTCCCCTGGAGCGATCCGCGCGCCCGCGACGTGGTCGATGCGGTCGAGGCGCGGCTCTGGTCGCAGCGCTTCGGCGGCGTCGCCCGGTACGAGGGGGACACGTACTACGGTTCGGAGAACCCGTGGATCATCTGCACGCTCTGGCTCGCCGAGGCCCGCCTGCGGCTCGGGGACCGGGACCGCTGCCGGAAGCTCATCGAGTGGGCCGCGGAGCACGCCACGCCCACCCAGATGCTCCCGGAGCAGATCGACGCGGCCACCGGAGAGCCGAAGTCCGCCACGCCCCTCACCTGGTCCCACTCCACGTTCGTCGACGTCATCCACAAGTACCAGGAGTCCGAAGAGCGCCGCGCGCTGTTCGACGAGTGATCGGTCCGCCCGGGTCGGCCCCTGGGTGCGGCCGCAGCGGCTCAGGTCCGGCCCTGGGTCGACGCGATCGTCCCGCCGCGGGATTCGACGCCGATCAGCTTCATGTAGGCGTCCTCGAGGGTCAGGGTGGCGCCCGCGAAGCTGCGCACCGGCCCGAGCTCGACGCACTTGCGTAGGATCGCGACCCGGGTCTCGTCCCGGCCATCGTAGGTGATCCGGAAGCGCGTCGGCTCGACCAGGCTCACGCCGTCGGCCAGTCCCGAAAGCGCGACGAACCGATCGGCGGGGATCGCCTCGGTGAACTCCACGTCGACCTCGGTCTCCGCGTACATGGAGGAGATCGCCGAGACGGTCTCGTTGAGGAGGATCTTGCCCTGGTTGATGAAGACGGCGCGGTCGCAGATCTCGGTGACCTCGCTCAGGAGATGGGAGCTCATCAGGATCAGGCGCTCCTTCTTCAGCCGGAGCAGAGTGTTGCGGATCGCGATGCGCTCCGCGGGGTCGAGCCCGCTCGTCGGCTCGTCCAGGATGATGATCGACGGATCGCTCAGGAGCGAGGCCGCGATCACGACCCGCTGGCGCTGCCCTTTCGAGAGCTTCCCCGTCTTGCGCTCCATCGGGGGCAGATCGAGCTCGCTCGTGAGCTCTCGGATCCGCGCTCTCGTGTCGGCACGGCTCATCCCTCGCAGGTCCCCGGCCATCTCGAGGGCCGCGGTCCCGGTCTGCCAGGGGTAGGGCTCCGGCGACTCGATCACGGTCCCGACGTCCCACAGCGCCCGTTTCGGGTCGGCGTGGACGTCGATGCCGTTGATGAACGCCTCGCCGCGGGTCGGGTGGGCGAGGTGGGTCATCATCTTCAGCGTGGTCGTCTTGCCGGCGCCGTTCGGGCCGAGATAGCCGATCGCACCGTTCCCCGCGAACTCGAACGACGCGTCGTTCAACGCGAAGAACGGACCGTACCGCTTCGTCAGGTGACGGGCCTCCAAACTCGGCATGACTTCCTCCTAGGCCTCCTGGCGATCGTAGAGCACGAGCGCGATGGCGAGGAAGCCCACGGTGTAGAGCGCCATGATGATGGTCGATTGCCAGACCGCCGGAGAGCCCACGCCGAGGCCATGCTCGATGGTCGTCGGGATCGCGGCCGCCGCGTACAGGATCGACCAGAGGAGGTACTGGGAACCGAGGAGCGTGCCGAGGACCGCATCGACGATGTTGAACACGACCAGGAGGACGAGGATGGTCACCACGAGCCCGATCGCCGGGCTCTTCGACACCGAGCTCAGACAGAAGGCGAAGGCGAGGATCCCGAGGAGGAGCAGCAGATCGAGGAGGTAGGAGAGGCCGAGGTTGAACCAGGGGACGGTGGCGAACGAATAGAAGTAGATCCCTCCGAAGGCCGCGAATGCGTAGAAGATCGAGAGCAGAAGGACGCTCACCAGGAACGCGGCCGCGAACCGGCCCCCGAGGAGCACGCGACGCTTGACGGGGAGCGCGAGCGTGAAGAACCCGCTCTTCGTGCCGAAGTCGGTCGAGATCGCATCCCCTCCGAAGAACGCCCCGGTCACGATCGATAAGAAGCTCACGAATCCCAGCAATCCGGCGATGTAGGCGATCGCGGTCGCACCGAACGCTCCGTGCACGAAGACCCCGCCCTTGATCACGAAGGCGATCGTGATCCCGCCCCCGATGGCGAGCACGATGGCGAAGATGATCCAGAAGCGGGAGGTCTGCACGTATCCCGCGATCTGGGTGCGGACCGCAACCCGGAACTGCGACCAGTCGGAGATGATCGCTCGGGTCATCGGGAAGTATCGAAATCGATACCCTATTTGAACCTTCGTCCCCGCGAGACCGATCCGGCGCCCGAAGAGCCGCGGGCCCGGAGCGGCGTCCGCATTTCGCGCGATCCGTCCGGAGCTCCCCGGAACGCCGTTCCGGACACCGGTTCAACTTCGACCGTGGGATCGAAGATGAGGGGGCGCGACGGGGAGCTCCATGCCCACGGAGGGGTACTCCAGTTCGAGCAGGGCGTGCGCCTCTCCCACGAGCCGGTTGTAGCCATCCTGGTCCCCGGATCGAACGACGTGGCGCACCGTCTCCAGGGCCTCGGCCATGCGCTCGAAGAGCGCCTCGGAGATCGGGTTGAGGGCCTGGATATCGTAGGAGAGCTGAGGGTTCTCCCCGGTCACCACGCGCGCCACTTCGGCCTGGCGGCTGAAGGAGGTAGGCGCGGCTCGGGCGAGATCCCCGGTCGCATGACCGGCGCGGACGAGCGCGAGCGAGAAGAGAAGGCTGGTCGCGTGCGGTAGTGCAAGGACATCCGCCATCAGGGGATCGTGCCGTTCGATCGGCAGGCGGTGGACGGACAGCGAGCTCGCCCGGAAAAGGTCCTCGGCGACCCGGTTGGCCTGGGGATCCCCGCAATCGAGGACGAGTAGGTTCCTCCCGGAGAGGGTGCGGGTCGTGGGCCCGAACAACGGATGCACGCTCGTCAGGTGAAACCCCGCCGTCCGGCCGTGTCGGATCGCGCGCAGAAGGGGGGCCTTGATCGAGAGGATGTCGAAGATCGTCGCTCGCGTTCGCGTTTTCCACAGATCTCGGTACACGGTCGGCGCCACTCGCATGGGCGTGGCGACGACGATCACATCGGCCGCGCGAGCGGCGTCACCGAGGTCGCTCGCCGGGCGGAACTCGACGGGGAGTCGGTGGGGCGCGCGGGGATCGCTGACCGCGACGCGGTGGCCCCCGGCCCGGAAGAATTCGACCATCCAGCGCCCCATCGATCCGGCGCCTCCGATCACGAGGATATCGGCCGACTTTCGACGATGCTCGGGCGCCTCCCCGACTTGTTCCTGCACTCGCACCGCTTCTTCGACCAGCCATCGGGCAAGCGCCTCTCCTCGCTCGGGGGGCACGCCGATCCCTTCCATGGCCGC
>JAKAZU010000032.1 GCA_021826525.1 Thermoplasmata archaeon | reverse complement strand
ACGACGGCGAGGACGACGATCACCACCGCCGCTCGAACGTGCGAACGCATCCGCTGGGGCGCATCGGCCGGGGAGGCGCTCGCCCCGCGGCTCGGGGAGGCGGGTTCGCTCGATCGCGCGGGCGGCCCGAGCGCTCCGGACATGGTCTACAGACCTCCGAGCGGTAGGATGTGGGAGAGCGTGGCGCCGATCCCGCCGACGAGCGGGGTGGCGGCGGCCCAGATGAAGAGCTGGTAGACGAGCCAGATCCCCGCGAACGCGCTCACGAGGCCCCCGAGGCCGTAGATGAGCAGGTTCCGGCGCAGGAGGTCGATGGCCGGGCGCGGCCGGAACCCCACGCCGAACAGCGCGAGCGGGATCAGCAAGGGAATCACGATCGCGTTGAAGAACAGCGTCGCGATCACGGCGATGCCCGGGTTGGTGAGGCCGAGGACGTTGAGCGACGCCACCCCGGCGATCGCGGCTCCGGACGCGGTCACGAAGATCGCGGGCAGGATCGCGAAGTACTTCGCGACGTCGTTGGTGATCGTGAAGGTCGTTAGGGCACCGCGGGTGATCAGGAGCTGCTTGCCGATCGACACGATCTCGATGAGCTTCGTCGGATCGTTGTCGAGGTCGACCATGTTGCCGGCCTCCTTCGCCGCGCTCGTCCCGCTGTTCATCGCGAGGCCCACGTCGGCTCGCGCGAGCGCCGGAGCATCGTTCGAGCCGTCCCCGCTCATCGCCACCAGGCGACCCTGGGCCTTCTCCCGTTCGATGATCTGGAGCTTCGTCTCGGGCTTCGCTTCGGCGATGAACTCATCGACCCCGCTCTCTCGGGCGATCGCCGCGGCGGTGATCCGGTTGTCCCCCGTGCACATGATCGTGCGGATCCCCATCGTCTTCAGCTCGTGGATGCGGTCCTTGATGCCGGGCTTGACGACGTCCTTGAGCGCGACGATCCCGAGCGGGCGACGGTTCTCCGAGATGACGAGCGGGGTCATTCCCAAGCGCGACTGTTCTCGGGCCGCATCGCGCAGCTCCGGCGGCATCACCGCGCCGTAGGCCTCCATCGAATCGATCGATCCCTTGAAGATCTCCTGGCCCCCCTTCAGGGTGAGCCCGCTCATGCGGCGTTCCGCCGTGAAGACCAATACCTGGTAGCTTCCGGGCTCGAGGCGGGGGGCCGTCGCCCCGCGCCGCGCGGCGAGGCGCACGATCGAGCGACCCTCCGGGGTGTCGTCGAGGCTCGAAGAGAGGAGCGCCGCGGAAGCGAGCTCGCCCGGGTCGACCCCGGGAGCGGGGATGAACTGGACCGCGAGTCGGTTTCCGACGGTGATTGTCCCGGTCTTGTCCAGGATCAGGACGTCGAGATCGCCGGCGGCCTCGATGGCCGTGCCCGACTTTGCGATCACGTTCGCCTTTGCGACCCGGTTGATCCCCGAGATCCCGATGGCCGGCAGGAGCGCTCCGATCGTGGTGGGCATCAGCGCGACGAACAGCGCGAGGATCGTCGCGACACTGATCGTCACGACGCCGGACGGCCCGGACAGGTCCGCGAATGTCACGATGACCACGAGCAGGACGGCGGTGAGCGAGGCGAGAAGGACGCCGAGCGCGAGCTCGTTCGGGGTCGGTTCGCGACCGGCGTTCTCGACCAGCCCGATCAAGCGGTCGAGGAAGGAGTGCCCGACACTGGCCGAGATGCGGACGGTCACGGTGCCCTGAACGATGCGGGTCCCGCCGAGCACGCTCGTCCGGTCGCCTCCGCTCTCTCGGATCGCGGGCGCCGATTCGCCCGTCATCATCGATTCGTCGATGAGCGCGGCGCCGTGGACCACGTCACCGTCCAGGGGGACGACCTCGGAGGCCTCGATGACGACCAAGTCCCCGATGTGGAGCGCGTCGGAGGGCACCCAGCGGGTCGTTTGGTCCGGGAGGAGCTGGCGCGCGCGCATGCCACTGCGGATCTGGCGCAGGCTCTCCGCCTGGGCGCGGCCGCGCGCCTCGGCGATCGCTTCGGCGAGGTGACCGAACCAGAGCGTGAGGAACAGGATGACGGTCAGGGCGAAGTAGTAGCCCGCGCTGTAGGTCGCCGCCACGTCCGGGAACGCTCGCGGGAAGGCCGTGAGGATCGCGAGGAAGACGAAGAACACCCAGACGACGAACATGACCGGGTGGCGGATCTCGCGTCGGGGATCGAAGTAGCGGAACGAGTCGCTCAGCACGCGGCGCCAGGAGGTGTGGGGGGCTCTCCGGGCCACCGGGGCAGCGGCGGTGGCGGAGCTCGCTGCGATCTCCTCCATCGTGGGCTCGATCATGCTAGCCTCCGACCTGGGAGAGCGGTCCGAGCGCGATCACGGGCAGGAACAGCAGCCCGGATACGATGATCAGCAGCATCGTGAGGTACAAGGTGAACGTGAAGCTGTTCGTCTGGAGCGTTCCCGTCGAAGCGGGGATTGGCTCCTCGCGGGAGAACAGCGACCCGATCGCGAGCATCGCGATCATGGGGAAGAACCGACCGACGAGCATGACCGCCGCGCCGGCGAGATTGAAGAACATCGTATTGTCGATGATTGGGCCCATCGCGCTGCCGTTGTTCGCGCCCTCGCTCGTGAACTCGTACAGCAGGATCGAGAACTGGTGGGCGTTCACCTGCAGGTTGGGCCGGACCGCTCCGAGCGCCGGGATCGAGAGCCCGGCCAAGAACACGACCACGACGGGCACGAGGATCACCGCCGGGTGACTGATGAGGAGGAACGCCGACCAGCGCATCTGGTCCTTGCCGACCCTCTTGCCGAGGTATTCCGGGGTCCGGCCCACCATCAGGCCGCCGATGAACACCGCGACCAGGGAGAATACGAGGAGAACTCCGAATCCGGTCCCCACCCCGCCGGGGGTGCTCTGCGTGAACATGCCGAAGAACGACACCATCTGGGCGCCCGGCGTGATCGACCCGAGGGCCATCTCCTGAGCGCCCACGTTGGCATAGATCGAAGAGACCTGGAAGAACGAGGTCTCTGGTAAGGTTCCCAGCGACTGCTGCCCGATCGGGTAGTTCCCCGAAATCGTCACTCCCGGGAGCGCGCCGAGCGCGGGGTTCCCGATATACTGGAAGTACATGAACAGCCCGAGCGCGACCAGGAAGACGATCAGGATCGTCGCGATGTACGGGTTCGCTTCGTTCGGCTTGCGGACCATCTGGCCGAACATGAACGGGAGCGAGAACGGGATGAGGAGCATCAGCCCCGTCTGGAAGAGCATCGAGAGGATCGTCGGGTTGGCGAGCTGGTTCGCGGCATTGGCCGCGTACCATCCTCCCCCGTTCGTGCCCAGCATCTCGATCGATGTCCAGGAGGCGACCGGACCGAGGTAGATCGTCTGGACGCCGCCCGTCATGGGATACGCCGTGACGGAGCTCGTGAACGTCTGGGGGAGCCCCATCGCGACCAGAACGAGCGCGCCGAGGATCGCCATCGGGAGCAGGACCCGCGTGACGGCGCGAACGAGATCGACGTAGAAGTTGCCGAGCGTGCCGTCCTGGCGTGTGAACCCCCGGATGAACGCGACCACGACCGCGAGGCCGGTCCCGGCGGAGAGGAACAGCGCGATCTGGAGTCCCAGGATCGCACCACCGAGGCTCAGTTGCGATTCCGCGATAAAGTGGGTGAAGTCGGTGTTGGTAGTGAAGGAGGAGGCCGTATGAAGGGCGAGATCCCACGACATCCCCGGGATCCCGTTGGGGTTCCAAGGCAGGGAGGACTGGAAGACCATCAGTGCGAAGATCCACAGCACGATCGCCGCGCTCGTGACGAGGAGGGCGAGCGTGTACTCCTTGAACCGCATCGAGTGCCGAGGATTGGTACCGATGAGCCGGAAGAGCTGATGCTCGATCGGGTTCCAGAACCGGTCCCCGAACGCAGGTCGATCGGTGAACACCCGCCCCAGATAGCGCCCGAAGAACGGCGCCATCAGGAGGACGACTACGAGTACCAGGACTACGTCAATCAGACTCCGCGGATCGAACACGGTACTCCGATCAGTCCGACTCTGGATGGATCATCCAGAGGACGAGATAGGCGATGAGCAGGAACGAGAGGCCCGTGAATACCACCATGCCGAGATTGGCGGTGATATCGCCGAGCAGGTCCATGAGCGCCAACCGGGACGAGGAACCCCGGGCGCGCGATATAAATTCAGCACTCGACCAGCCTCGGGCCCTAGCTTAAGAGGCGGGTGGCGTGCGCGCCCGTTTTCGGCGAGGGGCCCGGCGAGTGCGCGCCTGCTCGGCCAACCCCGCCGCGCCCCGCATCTTTGAGGCAGCGGAAAGCTTGCGGACGATCCGGCGCATCGATCGCTCGCGGCGGACCTCGGCGGCTTGATGTCGGACGTCTCGGGTGTCTCGCGTGAGGAGGACCACGACGCGCCCGGTCGAAGTGCGTCCCGTTCGCCCTCGGCGCTGGATCGCCCGGATCTCGCTCGGGATCGACTCGAAGAACACGACGAGATCGACGTCGGGGACGTCCAGCCCTTCTTCCGCGACACTGCTCGCGACCATGATCGGGAACGCTCCGGCCCGGAACGCGCCCAGGATCTGGGCCTGCTCGACCTGGTTCATCCCCGGGTCCGACGCGTCCCGCGTGGCCTGGCCCACGAACCGGCCTACCTTCCAGCTCTGGGCCTCCAGGATCGACTGGACCCCTTGGATCGTGTCGCGGTATTGGGCAAAGATGAGGATGCGGGGTCGATGCTCCTGAGGACGAGCGAGTTGTTCGCGGACGAGCTCGACGAGCGCGTCGAGCTTGGGGTGGGACGCTTCGCACCCACTCCGTAGGTAGTCCTCGGCCCTCCGGCGGGCCTCCGCGATGCCGGGGAGCGCCAGCACCGCACGGTCGCCTCGACTCGGCTTCTCTTTCGCCGCGAGGCGGTCGAGGTACTGGAGGAACGGTTCCACGCCCTGGGTCTCGAGTCGCTCTTCGGCGTGAAAGAGGTGGAGGAGGATGAGCTGGTGATAGAGCGGGCCGAACTTGCGCACCATCGGCCCCGGGCGGGCGAAGATCTCGGCCCGCAGGGCGATCAGATCCTTGACGGTCAACGAAGGGATCGGCTTCTGGCGAAGGTACCCGAGTCGCTGCAGTCGTCGCGCCGTCTCGTGGGAGGCGTCCCGGAGGCGATCTCGGATCTCGCGAACCTCCGGTGTCAGGTCGACCCAACGGTACTCGACGTCGATCTCCTGCACGTACTCGCGGACCCCGTCGTCCTCTCGGCTGCGGGCCTCGATCCTTGCGACCCCGAGAGCGGCGACGACCTCCTCGATCCGCTCGTCCTTGCCCCCGGGGGACGCGGTCAGACCGAGGACGCGGCCTCCCTTCGGGCGTTCCTTCCGGTACCGCTCCGCGATCGGGACGTAGACGTACTTGCCGACTGCGTGGTGGGCCTCGTCGAAGACGAGCAGCTGGACGTCCGAGAGATCGTACCGGCCGGCCGCAAGGTCGTTCTGGATGATCTCGGGTGTCGCGAAGACCAGGTCGCTATTCTCCCACGCGCCTTCGCGGATCGGACGCTTGACCGTACCCGTGAATCGGGCGCGTCGGGTCTCGCCCAGCCACCGCCCAAAGGAGTCCGCGTGCTGTTGGACGAGCGGACGGGTCGGGGCGAGAAAGAGAACCTTGCCGTCCGTCCGGCGGAGGACCTCGGAGGCGATCAAGGCGGCGATCACGGTCTTGCCGAGCCCGGTCGGAAGCACGACCAGGAGGTCTTCCTCGAGTCCGATCCGCGCGAGATCGATCTGGAAGGGCAACGCGCGAAGGGTGCCGGATCGGACGAAAGGGTGGACGATGTTCCCGTTCTCGACTCGCCAGATCTCGGGATACCCGTCGTACTTGGGCCGTCGCACCGCCACCGGAGGGACGAGCGGCCCCGGCCCGGTACGGAACTCCTCCAGCGATCGTTGGCGGCTCACGCGTGGGACCCAACGATCGGGACGGGCCCCATTCAGATAGCGGTGGTGCCTCTCGCGCCCGGCGCCTTCGCTCCGGCCGAGAATCGACATCGGCGCCATGACGGTGCGAGCGCATCGTGGGGCTCGGGTCGACGACAACCGTTAATCGCTCTGGGGCTCACCGGGATCGAACCGATGTACCCGATGGCCTACGTCCGCGAACACCCGGACCTGCTGCGTGCCGGTTTGGTTGCCCGGGGCCGAGATCCCGGCGAGATCGACCGGCTGCTCGAACTCGACCGTGAGCGACGATCGCTCGGAGAGGACATCAACCGCCTCCGCGCGCAACGGAACACGGCGGCTCGCCGGCCGGCCCCCGCGGCCCCCGCGAACGTCGCGGAAGCCGGACGCGCCGAGTTCGGGCAACTGCGGGAACGGATCCGGGAACTCGAAACGAAGAGCGAGTCCCTGGAAGAGCGCCTTCGAACCGGCCTGCTCGGACTCCCTCAGATCCCCCACTCCTCGGTCCCGCCGGGCCGGGACGCGACGGAGAACGTCGTCGTCGCGGAGCATGCGATGCGTCGTGCGGCTCCCGCGGCCCCGCGCCCGCACTTCGATGTGGGCCACGAGCTCAACCTCCTGGACGAGCAACGAGGGGTCAAGGTCGCCGGGGAAGGGTTCTACGTCCTCTGGGGCGATCTCGCGCGCCTCGAACACGCGCTCATCCGCTACATGCGCCAGCTCCACCTCTCCCACGGGTACGTCGAGGTCGTCCCGCCCATCCTGATCAACTCGACCTCGATGCAGGGGACGGGGCAGCTGCCGAAGTTCGCCGAGGACTCCTATCAGGTCCAACTCGATGACCTGTGGTTGGCCCCGACCGCGGAGGTCCCGGTCACGAACCTGTTCCGGGACGAAGTGCTGCTCCCGGAGGATCTACCGTACAAGGTCATGGCGTATACACCGTGCTTCCGCCGAGAGGCGGGGGGCCACGGCGTCGAGACCCGAGGGATCGCTCGGGTCCATCAGTTCGACAAGGTCGAGCTCGTCAACTTCAGCACGCCCGAGGACTCCTACGCGCAACTCGAGACGCTCCGGGGCGAAGCGGAGGCGGTCCTTCGGGGACTCGACCTGCCGTATCGCGTCCTCAACCTGTGCGCCGGCGACCTCCCCGAGAAGGCCGCCAAGTGCTACGACCTCGAACTCTGGGCCCCCGGGGTCTCCCGTTGGCTCGAGGTCAGCTCGGTCTCCAACTTCGAGGCGTACCAGTCCGTCCGGACGAACATCCGCCTTCGTCGGGCCCAGGCTCAGAAGCCGGAGTACCTGCACACCTTGAATGGCTCCGGAGTGGCGCTCCCCCGGCTGGTGATCGCGATCCTCGAGAACTACCAAGGGCCGGACGGCCGCATCGAGATCCCTGAGGCGCTCCGCGAGGAGATGGGAGGAGCGCGTCACCTACGTCCGCTGCCGTTCATCGGCGAGAAGGCGCTCTCGCAGGGCAAGCACCCCAAACGGACCGGGACCGAGTCCTCGGCGCGCTGACGTTCCGGCGTCCTCCGGGTACCCTTAAAGACCCG
This sequence comes from Thermoplasmata archaeon, assembly GCA_021826525.1. Next base: position 1,407 of record JAKAZU010000032.1, on the reverse strand, counting down.
GGTCGTGTCGGCCGCTCGAGGGACGCAAACATGGCGGCGCGGGCTCCGGAATACGGACTCTTCATCGGCGGGAAGTGGGTTTCGCCGGCGGGACGGACCCGATTCCAGACGATCAACCCAGCCACCCGAGAGCCGGTCGGCTCGTTCATCTCGGGAACCACGCAGGACGTCGCGGCGGCGATCGACGCCGCGCACGCGGCGTTCCCGAAGTGGCGCGACACCCCCGCTCCGCACCGCGGGAACCTCCTGCTCCGGGTCGCCGAGATCCTCAAGCGACGCAAGGAGGAGCTCGGTCGGATCGTGACCCGGGAGATGGGGAAGGTCATCGCCGAGGGCCGGGGCGACGTGCAAGAGTCGATCGATTTCGTGGAGTACATGGCGGGCGAGGGCCGTCGGCTGGCCGGCGAGACCGTTCCGTCCGAGCTGCGCTCGAAGTTCTGCATGACGATCCGCCAGCCGAAGGGGATCGTCGCATGCATCACGCCGTGGAACTTTCCGACCGCGATCCCGAACTGGAAGATCGCGGCGGCTCTGATCTCGGGCAACACGATCGTCTTCAAGCCGGCCTCGAACACCGCCGGTTGCGCGGCGGAGGTCGTGAAGGCTTACGAGGAGGCGGGGCTCCCCCCGGGGGTCCTCAATCTCGTCACGGGATCCGGCGGGGTCGTCGGTAGCGCCCTCGTGGCCGAGCCTCGGATCCGCACGATCTCCTTCACGGGCGGGGTCGACGCCGGTCGCGATGTCTATGTCAAGGGCGCGCAGGGCCTGAAGATGGTCCACCTCGAGCTCGGGGGAAAGAACCCCGTCATCCTGATGGAGGACGCGGACCTCTCCCTCGCGCTCGACGGCGTCCTCTTCGGCGCGTTCGGCACCTCCGGCCAGCGCTGCACCGCCACGAGCCGGCTCATCCTGCACGAGAAGATCTACGACGCGTTCCTCGGCATGCTGCTCGAACGACTGAAGCACTTCCCCGTCGGCAATCCGCTCGATGCGAAGATCGAGATGGGCCCGGTCGCCTCCGAGGACCAGGAACGCAAGATCCTCGAGTTCATCGAGATCGGCAAGAAGGAGGCGAAGCTTCGGATCGGGGGTCGGAAGCTCCACGGCGGTGAGTACGATCGCGGGTTCTTCATCGAGCCCACGATCTTCGAGACGGCCCATGGGACCCGGATCTCCCGGGAGGAGATCTTCGGGCCCGTCCTGTCGGTCCTGCGGGTGCGCGACTATGAGGAGGCGGTGCGCGTGGCGAACGATGTCAGCTACGGGCTGTCCTCGTCGATCTACACGCGGGACGTGAACCGCGCCTTCCGGGCGATGCAGGAGCTCGAGGCCGGGATTACCTACATCAATGCCCCGACGATCGGCGCCGAGGTCCAGCTCCCGTTCGGAGGAGTGAAGAACACGGGC
>JAKAZU010000031.1 GCA_021826525.1 Thermoplasmata archaeon | reverse complement strand
GAGTAAGCCGACCGGCCGGAGCGGCTGGAGGCGGAACCCGATGTTCGCAACACCGGATCTCGAGCCCAACGGTCGCGTCCAGTCCACGTGGCGCGGACCGGCTTCCGGGGGCAAATGACCCTTCGATCCGGGTGGGAGTTCAGGCGCCCGGCTTGCTGGGCTTGACCGGCTTGGCCTTTGGGGCGCTCGATCCGGCGGCCTTCGCCTCGGAGTAGCCGCACTTTCCGCACGAGCGCCGGTTGCCGTGCTCCGCGAGGAATATCCCCGGACCGCACTTCGGGCACGATTGGTGGGTGCGCTCAAGCGTCTCGCCTTTCGTCTGGTAGAGCCCGACCCGCGCCTTCGCCATTCGGCCTAGGCCCCCTTCGGCGCCGCGGCCGGGGCCGCGGCGGGTTCCGCCGGCGTGGGCTCAGAGGCGGTGGGGGTCGCCCCTGCGGGGGTCTTCAACGCCTTCTCGACCAGCCCATTGCGAACCAGGATGTGGGTGCGTGCGGTCGCCTTCGCGGCCTCGGTCGAGTCGTACACCATCGCCTCTCCGAGGCTGCGAGCAATGCCGAACTTCGCATGCATCTGTTCGATCACCACTCGTTCCTTCGGGGCCCTGAGCGCCTTGGCGAGTTCGCTCCGGACCGCGTCCCGGGTGGGAGTGGCGGTGGTGGCATGATCGATCTCGAAGCGGTACTCGGTCCGCTTGAGGAGCGGGTTCGCATGCTGCTCGATGATCTTAATCTCCAAGGCGGACCTTCCTGAGTTCCATCCGGTCGATGAGCTTGCGCACGTTCTCTTTCGAGGCCGCGTTGACGCGGACGAAAGAGGCCCCCTCACCCGGGATGCCGTATATAACCGTGGCCCCCGAGGGAAGAGATTCGACGAGAGCGAGCGATGCGAGATCCTCCTCGCCCTCTACTTCCAACAGACCTCCCCCGGTGCCGACCATCTCCCGGACGGCATCGCGTAGGCGCTGCGTCAGCATTCCCGCGGGGTTCCGAACGACGCGTCGACCTCGGATCGCGAGGGGAGCGAGCAACCCCGGTGCCATCGGCCGGTCTCGGCGGGTCACGTGGTCGATGATCCCGATGAACGGGACCTTTCCGATCCGCAACGCGTTCGCCGTGACCACGTCTCCGCACGTCGAGAAATCGGTCAGTAGGCGCATCTCGCGATCGGCTTCGGCCCCAGAGTAGACCGGGGCATAGCGGCGGGCCAGATCCGGTCTCAGCGATTCCGGAACCGCCCAGGCGGTCTCCTCACTTGACGCGGAGGGCGTACTTCCCGGCGGCATGGATCCCCATCTTCCGCGCGATCTCCGACTTCTCCGGATCGATCACGATGAGATACCCTTGCCACTCCCGCGAGACCTCGCCACCGCATCGGGGGCACTTGTTCTGCTCGGTGATCGAGCTGCAACTCTTGCACGCCTTGAGATTGATCATGCCGCCTTCTCCGCCGGGGGAGCGGGGGCCGCTGCAGGTGCCGGCTTCGCCGTGCTCGACGGCTTGGTGGCTTCCTTCTTGGCGGGCTTCTTGCCGCTCTTCTCGTCGGTCTTCTTGTGAGCGTCTTGGATCCACTCGAGTCGGCCAAGCCCCGGCTGGCGCATCGTCAGCCCGATGCGGCTGTCCCGCGGGGAGATCTCAGAGAGCGAGAGCGATACGACCCGAGCCCGGGCCTTGTAGCCGACCTTGAGGTCGCGCTTGGTCTCGACCCCGACCAGGCGCTGGTTGTGTTCGTCGATGTTCACGCGATCGTCCATAATCTGGGAGACGTGCAGCAGGCCATCGAGTGGCCCGAATCGTACGAACGCGCCGAACTTGCGGATCTCCACGACGGCGCCCTCGACGACCTCCTGGATCTCGGGTCGGAAGAGGAGGGCCTGGTACTCCACTTCCTGGTAGACGCCGCCGTCCCCGTGGATGATGTGGCCCTCTCCCACGGGCTTGACGTCCCGGATGATCACGGTGAGATTTTGGCCGTCGACCAGCTTCCCCTCGAACTGCTGCTGGGCGAGCTCGGTGAGCACGCCTTCCAATTGGGCCCCCAATCGCTCCGGAGGGATCCGGACGACGTCGGACCGGTGGTCTAGATAGTACATTCGAGAAAACTGACTCGGGGACGATATAAGATGGTTACTCACTGCAGCCGAACGCGGTCACGGCGCCGGTAGTCCGAGCGCCCGGTCGGTGGTGGCGATCGACGTCGGACCGTCCCGGGCGAGATCGAACATCGCCCGGATGGCGTCGATGCTCTCCGGGACGACGATCGATTCTTGGTGAATCGCTTGGAAGAACTCGACGGTCGGACCGTTCACCGCGATCCCGTTCTCCCAGAGGACGTTCTCCATCACGTCGTTGTGCCCGAGCCCCCGATCTCGCCCGAACTCCATGACCTGGGGCGTGCCGTCGATCCGCTCCCACTCTCTGAAGATGAGGAACCGGGGGGTGTGGCGGAACGCTTCCACCAGCTCGGCCGCGTCCGCGGGGGGTCTGCGCAGCCGCACCCGGTTGACGTGCACGTGCATCAGAGTGGTTGGAACGATCACGGCCGTCGTCGTGATCGGCAGGTTCGGAAAGATGGTCCGGACGTCCGGTCCGTGATGCGACGGGAGGTGGAAGTTCGGCAGGATTCCGTTGATCGGGCCCCGTCCAGACTCCGGGGGATCGGCGGCACGGCGCACGAGCGTGGCCTGCCAGTCCTCCACTCCATAGCGAGGTTCGAGGACCGCGGCCGCCCGTGCGAGCCCGGTCGTGTTGCACGAGACGACCCGGACCGTACGCTTTCCCCGGGCGGCCTCGAAGTTGGCCAGCGCGCTGAAGGAGATCTCCGCGACATCGGCCTTCTCCCCTCCTTGGAAGATCGCACGGACCTTCGCATCGCGGTAGAGCGACGCATTCTGTCGACCGATCTTCTCCGGCGCCGCGTCCACGATAACATCCACGCGGCTCAGTAGGTCCGAAAGCATCCCGGCGACAGGGATGCCGGCATGCTCGAACGCGGCGCGCTCCCCGTCTCCGGCGATGAACAACGGGTATCCCTTCGTGACCGCGCGTTGGGCCTCGTAGCTCGGGTGGGTCTTCGTGACCCCGACGAGCTCCATGTCCGGCTGCTTCGCGACGGCGTCGGCGACCCGTTTACCGATCGTTCCGAACCCGTTGATCCCGACCCGAACCCGCATGGAGAAGCTTGCCCGCCCAAGCGAGCGGACACCGGGATAAAGGAGTTGCCCGAGGCCGACCCGCCCGCACGAATGCTTTTAGCGCGGGTCGCGTCCCCGGTCCTGACCGACATGGACTTCGAACTCAGCGACGAAGAGCGGGCGTTCCAGGCGGCGGTCCGCACGTTCGGGGACCGGGTGCTCCGGCCGAACGAGAAGCGGATCGACCATGAGGGTCGGATCCCGGACGAGGTCCTGCGCGAGATGGCCCACCTCGGACTGCTCGCGATGCCCGTGTCGACCGACTACGGCGGAATGGGCGCGTCGGCGATCCTGACGGAACTGGCCTCGGAGGAGATCGGCCGCGGCGACTTCTCCATGGCGACCGCCGTGTTCTTCCTGCTCGAAGCCGGCTGGGGGTACATCCTCGGCCAGCACGGAGCGGACGCGGCGAAACGCGAGGTGCTGCCTGCTGTGTGTGCGGGGAAGGCGTTCCTCGGCATCGCCACAACCGAGCCGACGGGGGGAAGCGATCTCCACGCCATGCGCACCGAATCACGACGGGATGGCACGTCCTTCGTGATTCGCGGCGAGAAGGCATTCCTCTCTGGCGTGGAAGAGGCGAAGCGGCTCGGCGGGGGCCACCTCACCCTGACGAAGGCCCCCGGGAAGGGATTCAATTTCATCTACGTGCCCACCCGCTCCGAGGGCGCCACGACCCAGAAGTTCGAGAACATGGGCCGGATGGGGATCTCCACCGGCGCGATCACGTACCGCGACGTCCGGGTGCCCGAGGCGTACCTGATCGGCCAGGAGGGTCGCGGATTCGATTACGCGATGGAGGGATTCTCGGTCGCGAGGACGTTCGTGAGCGCGGCCTGCGTCGGGGCGGCCGAACGAGCTCTCGAGGAGGGAATGAAGTACCTGCGCGAGCGGCAGGTCTTCGGTCAGCCGCTCGGCAAGTTCGAAGGTCCCCAGTTCGAGCTGGTGGACCTCTACACGCAGGTCGAGGCGGTCAAGTGGCAGTGCCGCCGCGCAGCCTGGTTGCTCGATCGGTACACGCTCCGGGGGGATTCCTCACACCGGTCCGAGGTCGATCGCGCGGTGGCGAGCGTGAAGCTTACGGCGCCTCAGGTCGCCTTCGAGTGCGTAAAACGGGTGATGATGTGGCACGGGGCCTCGGGCTACACGAAGGACGTAGGGCTCGAGCTGGGCCTGCGCGGGATCATGTCGTATATGGTCGGAGCGGAGGGAGGGCTCAACATCATGCGGATCATCCTCGGTCGAGAACTCCTCGGCCGCGACTTCCTTCCTTACAAGTGATCCGTCGATGAATCGCCGTGGGAAGGCCTCTGCGGCTCCGATCGATGAACGCGCGTTCCATCGATGGGTCGCCTCACATCTTCCCGCGGGGCGTACCGGCGCGCTCCCGGTCGGAGACGATGCCGCGGCGCTGAGACCGCCGCGGGGCTCGGTCGCCGTACTCACGATCGACGCGCTGATCGAGGGGACCCACTTTGTGGCCGGATCGCCCCCGCGGGCGATCGGTGCCGCTGCCGCTGGGGTGAGCCTGTCCGATGCGGCTTCGAAGGGAGCCCGCCCTGCGGGGATCCTCATCGCGCTCCTCCTTCCGCCCGGGACGCCCCGGCTCTGGGCCGAGTCCGTGCTTCGCGGCGCCGAAGCTGCCGGAGCGCGCCTTGGCGCGCACGTGGTGGGAGGAGACACGAAGCCCTCCCCGGTGCGCGCGGTAGTCAGCACCGTAGTGGGATGGGGGAAGGCGGGGTCATTGGCTCCCCGGAGTGGGGCCCGGCCGGGCGACCTCCTCGTCACGACCGGATCGGTCGGCCGAGGGGGCTCGGCCTGGCGCCGGTGGAGGACCCATCGAGGAGCTCGAGGTCGGGGCGATATGCTCGCTCTCCTCGACGTGCGCCCGCGCGTACGGGAAGGGATCGCGCTCGCCCCGCTGGTCCACGCCATGATCGACACCTCGGATGGCATCGCGGACTCGGCCCACCTCATGGCCCGGGCGAGCAACGTCCGGCTCATCCTCGACCCGGACCGCATCCCGTGGGACCGCTCCATCGCCGCGTTGCCGCAGGCGGCGCGCGAGGAGGCGGGATTCTTCGGGGGAGATTACGAACTGCTGGCGGCGGTGCCGAGCTCGGCCCTGCGCCGGGCGGTCCGCGCGGTCGGAGCGGCGGGAGGTCGGCTGCGTGTCGTGGGACGAGCGGAGCGCGGAACGGGAGCCTACCTCTCCGCGCCCTCCGGGCTTCGCCCGCTCCCGACCGCCGGCTGGAGACCGTTCCAACGCACGCCGAGGCGACGCCGAGACCGTGCGGCACCTTCGCAAGGCCGTTAGGCTCAAGTACCGCCCCCCGACTCGCCGCGCACCCGTTGAGGGAATGAATATGGCGAGCGACAGCACCACGGTCAACCCGTTCGAGACGGCAAAGCGCCAGGTCGATATCGTGGCCGATCTCCTCCATCTGGAGGGCGGCGTTCGCGAGGTGCTCAAGAGCCCCAAACGCGAGCTCACGGTCAACTTCCCCGTCCGCCTGGACAAGGGCGACTATCACGTGTTCACCGGCTATCGCGTCCAGTACAGCATGGCCCGGGGCCCGACGAAGGGAGGCATTCGCTATCACCCTCAAGTTACGCTGGACGAGGTCCGCGCGCTCGCCGCGTGGATGACCTGGAAGTGCGCCGTCGTCAACATCCCGTACGGCGGAGCGAAGGGCGGCATCATCTGCGATCCAAAGCACATGAGCAAGGGAGAGCTCGAACGCCTCACCCGCCGCTTCACGACCGAGATCTCTCCGATCATCGGTCCGGAGATCGACATCCCTGCACCGGACGTATACACCGACAGCCAAACGATGGCCTGGATCATGGATACGTACTCGATGCAGAAGGGATACTCCGTCCCGGGCGTCGTTACGGGCAAGCCGATCAGCATCGGCGGCAGCGAGGGCCGGGGCGAAGCGACGGGGCGCGGCTGCGCCTACGTCATCCGCGAGGCGGCCCAGACCGTCGGTGTCCGCGTGAAGGGCGGTTCCGTGGCGGTCCAGGGATTCGGCAACGCCGGATCGGTCGCGGTGAACCTCCTGCACGACGAGCAGGGAGCGAAGATCGTCGCCGCTTCCGACACGAAGGGTGGCATCTACAAGCCCGATGGCTTCAATCCGCACGCGGTCGAGGCGCACAAGGCGAAGACCGGCTCGGTGGTCGGATTCCCGGGCGCGAAGTCGGTCTCGAACGAGGAGCTCCTCGAACTTCCGGTGGACATCCTGATCCCGGCGGCGCTGGAGAACCAGATCACCAAGAAGAACGCCGATAAGATCCAGGCGAAGATCGTTGCGGAGGCCGCGAACGGCCCGACGCTTCCCGAGGCCGACGAGATCCTCTTCCAAAAGAAGATCACCGTGCTGCCCGACATCCTCGCGAACGCGGGAGGCGTCACGGTCAGCTACTTCGAGTGGGCACAGGACCTGCAGGGGTTCTTCTGGACGCTCGACGAGGTCAACCAGCGCCTCGAGCGGGTGATGGTAAAGTCCTACGCGGACACCCACAAGATCGCCCAGCAGTACTCGATCCACAACCGGACGGCCGCCTACGTGCTCGCGATCCAGCGGGTCGTGGACGCCATCAACATTCGCGGCTTCTACCCGTAGGCCGGGATCGATGGTGGACTTCCCCCGCTGCCGCGTCGCGACCTGGGTCGAGGTCGACCGGTGGGCGGATGAAGTCGCCGCGCAGATCCGGGCCGTCGATCGGATCCCTGACACGATCGTCGGCCTGACCCGGGGCGGCTGGGTTCCCGCGAGGGTGCTCGCCGATCGGCTCTCCGTCAAGCGGCTCGTCTCGCTCCGCGCGCAACACTGGGGCGTCACGGCGACCCCCCAGGGTAGGGCCGAGCTCACGGAGGGACTGAGCGGCTCGGTCGCGGGGGGGAACGTGCTGATTGCGGACGACATCACCGACACCGGAGAGAGCCTGGCCCTCGCGCTCGAGGCCGTGCACGCCCAGCGGCCCCAGCGCGCGGAGTCGGCGACGTTCCTCCACATCTCGCACGCCCGGCACAAGCCCACGTACTTCGCGGAGGAGATCCCGAAAGAGTCCTGGGTGTGGATCGTCTTCCCGTGGAACTACTGGGAGGACCTCGGCACGCTCGGGACCCGGGCGCGGGAGATCAACCCGAGCCTCGAGGAGATCGGAAAGGTCCTGCGCGAGCGGTGCGGGATCTCGATCCCCGCGGAGCACCTGGAGCACGTCGCCCGCTTGCAGGGCTGGGAATAGCGCCCCGCCCCGAGCCTCACCCGGAGGCCGGTTCGGAAGAACCGCGGTTCAGGACCGATTTGAAGTGCTGCTGGAGCATCCCCGCGGCGATCACGAGGCCGAGGCCCAAGAGGACGAAGGCGATCGTCAAGGGCAGGCCCGCCGGGGTGCGCGGGTTCTCCAGGTACTGTACGAGATAGATCACCCCGTAGCTCATGAACCCGATCCCGATGATCGAGGTCGTCGCCACCACGAACGAGCGGGGGAACCGTCTGAGGGAGAGGTAGCGCCGCAGCGCCCGGCCGCACTCCCAGACGAGGCCGCCGAGGACCCACCAGATCATCGCGCCTTGGAAGAAGGAGAGCAAGGCGTCGAGCGCCCCGTGGGGATTGGTGGTGTAGGCATTGTACCCCGCGAGGAAGCCGACGCCGACGAGGAGCACCGAGAGCAGCCCGAACCCGAAGGCGACCGAGCCCGTACGCACGTCCCGCGACGCCGAGCGCACGGAGTCGATGATCGCCTCGTCGATGTCGAACGTCCAGAAGATGAGATAGACCCCGAGGAGGATCGCGATCCCGACCACTCCCCAGACCAGCACGCCACCGGCCGCGGCGATGCCGAGGACGAGGAGGACGAGCGCGACGGGGAGGATCGTCTTCGCGCGCAGCTTCGGGTCCTTCATCGCGCGAACGATTGTGTAGTACGTCGACTCGATGCTCGCGTTCTGGCGGATGTAGACCTTGTGCACTCCGTCGATGCGCAGGCGCGAGGCCAGGATCGGGAAGAGGTGCTCGTCCTCGGCTCCGTCACTGACGAGGTGGGCGGAGGTAGCGTGCACGCGTTCGAGGACCTGATCGAACTGTTCGGCGACCCGGGTGTCGGACAGGAGGCCGACCTTGGGGGACCCGGTCAGCACGCAGACCTCTCCCTCTTCCCCCAGTTTCGCGATCTCGTCGAGGATGCGTACCGCCGCGAACATCGCGTTCGTGTCGCTGTCCTCGGGGTCCGCGATCCCAAGTCGCGTCGCGGCGTCGATGACGGCGGCGCGTCCGACGATCGGTCCGGCGACGCCGGCCTTGCGGCCGAGGTCGTCATCGCGATCAATGCACACGACCAAGCGCATGGTGCTCGTACAAGGGTGCCCCGGAGCTTAACCGTCTAGATGCCCCGGGCGCCCCCTCCGCGCCCCTCGGCGCTCTAGGGGGGAGAGGGAGGAGCCACGGCGGCGTTCATGCGCTCGAATCGCATCGCCCGGTGGGCGGCATGCCGCAGCTGCATCGCCAACCGCGCGTACGCGCTCCAGCCAATCAGGAAGAAGATCGCCATGAACACGGCGTAGAGCGCGTTCCCTGAGCTCGCGATGTACCCATAGCCGGACAGGGCCGAGAGCAGGACGAACAAGAATCCACCGACCGCCCCGAACGTGAGGCGGCGACGGTGGAGACGGCCGACCGTGGCGACGAGGGCCATCCCGAGGAGCACGAGCAGGACCGCGAGAACGGCGTGCACTGAGAGCCACCCGTACGAGCCCGCGCCCGGTCCGAAGAGCGTAGAGACGGAGGAAGGGATGTTCGGGCCCCAGACCGACACGTCGACACCGATGACGAACTCGGCGAACAGCCCGGTGAGCAGCACCATGACGAACAGGCGGGGAAGGACCGTCGCGTGCGGGTCGATCGGCGGCCCCCGCCCTCCGGGGCCTCCCGTCCACGGCTCCTCGCGTCCCTCGCTTCCCTCCATCGACGGCCCACTCGCACGACCGAGTCGGTAGGGGGTCTTGAGCCCAACGGGTTCCGGGCACGCCTCGCGGAGCGGGGAGGAGCGCGTGTCGGGTTATGGTTATAATCCAGGGGCCCCCCTCATCGAAGCGCCCATGGGCGAGCTTCCGGACAAGCGCACCGCGTTCATCGAGTGGTACCT
>JAKAZU010000007.1 GCA_021826525.1 Thermoplasmata archaeon | reverse complement strand
GCATCAAGCGCTTGCACTTGGGACAAAACATAGGGAGACGATTCGAGGGAGCCGGCCGTATTTGACCCTTCGCGCGCGGGGAAACTACGGGAACCGGTCCGGCGACGCCGCGCTCGAAGGGGGAGCCGCGGCCGGAGCGACGCTCAAGGGAAGGGGCGACGGCTTCGCGCCCGGGGCGAGGACCTGGCGCATGTGCTCGCGTCGGCGCGCGAGGTCCTCGTTGGTCCCGATATCGTGGCGCACGTAGAACTCGCCCTGGACGTGGCCGAGGGCGGTCTCGACCCGGGCTCCGGCTTCGTGGATCGCGCTCGCCTCCCCGACCAGCGCGATGCCCCGTCCCGAACCGAGCTGAACGGTCGAAGGGCCGACCTCCTCCACGCTCCCGAAGTACACGTGGACTCCCTCCGCCTCGATCGCGGGCTCGTCCAGTCGCACGATCCCACCGGCTCGGGGTTTGTCCCCGTACCCGGGGGGCACGATGTACTTCAGGACGGTCGACCGCAAGCGGAACCGCACCAGGTTGGGGTCGACACGGCCGCTCGCGACCCCGAACATGAGCTCGTCGAAGTTCCCCTCCTCGTACAGCGAGAGGACGTTGATCGATTCCGGGTCGCCGAAGCGAGCGTTGAACTCCACCAGCTTCGGGCCCTGCGCCGTGAGCATGAACCCACCGTAGAGGATCCCTCGGTACTCGATCCCTTCCGTGCGGAGCGCCGCAACGCTCTGCCGGATGATCTCGACCGCGGCGTCGCGGTCGGCGGCCGGGAGGAACGGTAGGAGGTGGTCGCGTTGGGAGTAGGCTCCCATCCCTCCGGTGTTGCCACCCTTGTCTCCTTCCAGGGCGCGCTTGAAGTCCTGCACGGCGGGCATCGGATAGATGCCGGAGTCGGTAACGAACGCCATGAGGCTGAACTCCTCGCCGACAAGCTTCTCCTCGAAGAGGACCCGCTGGCCCTGCACGAGGAGGCTCTTCGCGTAGGCCGCGCCCTCCTTGACCTGCACGAAGTCCGACCCTTGGACCCAGACCCCCTTGCCGGCGGTGAGTCCGCTCGGTTTGACCACGAACGGGGCCCCGAAGCGCTGCGCCAGGGCGTCGACCTCGTCGAGACTCTGAGGGGCTTCGAACCGCGGCTGGCCTCCGACCCCGTTGCGGGCGAGGAGCTCGCGGCAGAACAACTTCGACGACTCGATCCGGGCCCCCGAGGCGGAGGGCCCCACGACGGAAATCTCCGCGGCGCGCAACGCGTCCGCGACCCCGGCGGCGAGCGCGGCCTCGGGGCCGATCACCGCGTAATCGATCTCCTGGCGCTCGGCGAATGCCACTACCGTATCGGCGTCCGTGATCTCCGAGCGGGCGGTAACGCGGGCGAGTCGGGCGATCCCCGGGTTCGTGTGGGGAGCGATGTTGACGAGCTCGGCCCCGGCAATGGATAGGGTGCGGGTGATCGCGTGCTCCCGGGCTCCGCCCCCGACCACCAGGACGCGCATTCGGCCGGGGAGGAAGCTGGAGGAGTTATAGGCACGTCGGGGCGGAGGTCCCGCGGTACGCGCATGCGCCGCCGCGTACGGGAGCGTGCGCCGCCACGCATTCGGCCCCGCCACCCTTAAGAACGGGGCCCTTGTGGCCCGTTTCCCACAGGCCGCCGATGGACGTTCGAGTCGCAGAACGAGAATCGGATACGCTCCGCTTGGAGCTTCCGCAGGGTGAGGAGACCCTCCTCATCCCCTTGGTGGAGGCCTTGCAGCGCGAGGAGAAGGTCGTGGAGGCGCGGTACTATCTCGGACACCCGTACCTCGACCGGCCGACGCTCTACCTGAAGACCAAGGGCGAGAAGCCCCAGCAGGTGCTCAAGCGGGTCCTGAAGGATCTCGCGGACATGTACGGCGACCTAGTCACGGACTTCGACAAGAAGGCCGACAAGATCCGCACGTAGGGGACCGCGCCCGATGTTGAAGGAGTGCGACCAGCACGGCTACTTTCGGGGCGACAACTGCCCGGTCTGCGGACAACCCTCGAAGTTCCTCATGGACGACCGGGAGCTCGACCACCTCGGTCGGATCCTGACGGGCATCCTGCGCCACTTCCCCGACCGCTACCACCTCACAATGGACGAGCACGGCTGGGTCTCGCTGCCCCAGATCGTCCGCGCGATCTCCCAGCAGCACCGCGCCTACCACTGGCTGCGCGTCCACCACTTGGTGGCGATCGCGGAGACCGATGCGAAGGGACGGTACGAGGTCCGGGACGACCGGATCCGGGCGACCTACGGCCATACGCTCGAGGTCGCCCTCGACCTGCCGACGGAGAACGTGCCCGACCAGCTCTACTACCCCGTGACGGAGGAGGAGGCGGCCATCGTCCTCGAGGTCGGCCTCAAACCATCGGACCGGCGCAAGGTGCATCTCTCCAAGACCGCCCAGGACGCCCGGAACGCCGGCTCGGTCCGGCGCCCGAACCCGGTGATCCTCGAGATCGATGCAAAGCGCGCCCGCGGGGACGGCCTCGTGATCATGCGGGCGGGCAAGACGGTCTTTCTCGCCGATCAGGTCCCCTCGGAATATCTCACCCGGGTGCCCACCCCTCCGGGCGACCCCGCCGAGTAGAGGCGGCACCGACCCGGCTAGGCGAACGAGTTCACGTTCGTCTGGTACTGGGTTGCGATGTACACGGTGACGGTGATGCCGCTCGTGGTCGGGTACGGGTTCCAGAACACGAAGTAGTACGTGTCCGTGTAGTCGGCCGCAAAGGTGATCGGGCCCGAGTTTCCCGGGCTGTACCCGGTCTGGTTCTGGGGATTGTCCCCCCTGAGGAACTGCGAGTACTCGGTCGTGTTGTACACGGTCAGCCCGATCGCCGTGCCCACCGGAGCGATCACCGAGAAGTTGCCGGTGATGAAGTCCTCGCCGCTGACCTCGCCCGCCAGCACGGTGGAGTTCCCCGCGCCGATCGTGTACGTCCCCGAAGTGGTCAGGGGGTCGGTGAGGACCGGGGGTCCGGAGAAGACCGGCTGGATGACGAGGAAGGCGAGCGCCGCCACCACGCCGACCACGATGAGGATCCGGAGGGCTCCGAGCAGCTTGAGGCGTCGCTGGACCCGGCGGGGAGCTCTCGCGATCATCCCGGCGCGGACGGGCTCACCCGCCCCGCAGATCGGGCAGACGGCGGACGTCGGGGGCACGGCGTTCCCGCAAAATGCGCACTCCCCCCATGTTGTCGAAAGAGGGACCGACTCCGGCATCGTGGACGCCCTCCGAGCCTCGGGGGAGTCTTAGGGGGTTTCGTACGAACCTATAGGTGGAACGCCTCGTCCTCGCCTAGGCGCCCGCCTTCTTCCGGGGGATGGCCACGTTCACGATCACGTTCTTTCGGCGGGTGTACGATTCGAGAACCTTCGTCCCCTGTTCGAAGCCGATCCCGCTTTCCTTGAACCCGCCGAACGGGGTCTGGGGGAAGGTGTTCGGCGCTTCGTTGATGCTCACCATCCCCGCCTCGAGGCGTCGAGCGACCGTGTGAGCGGTGGCGAGGTCCTTCGTCCACATCGCGGCGAACAACCCGTAGCGCGTGTCGTTGGCGATACGGATCGCGTCCTCGGCATCCTTGAACGAGGACACCGAGAGCACAGGCCCGAAGATCTCCTCCCGAACGGCCCGCGACTCTCCAGGGACCTGGTCGAGCACGGTCGGGCGGACGAAGTGGCCGCGGGCCAGCCGGGGTTCGGTGGGACGATCTCCGCCGGCCACCAGGACTCCGCCATCGGAGACCGCGCTCCGCACGTACTCGAGGACCCGCACGGCTTGATCGGCGGAGACGAGGGGGCCCATCTCGATCCCGTCCTCAAGCCCGGGGCCGAGCTTGATGGCGTCGGCGATCGCGCGCACCTTCTCGAGCAGCGGGGCGTGCACGCTCTCGTGCACGATGAGCCGGGAGGCGGCCCAGCACATCTGGCCCGCGTTCCCAAAGATCCCGTAGCCGATCCCCTTTGCGGCCCGATCGAGGTCGGCATCCGGGAACACGATCACGGGGCTCTTGCCGCCGAGTTCGAGCGTGACCGGGATCACACGCTGAGCGGCGATCGCGGCGATCCGCAGGCCGATCTCTCCGCTTCCGGTGAAGGAGATGGCGCGGCAGCGCGGATCGAGCGCGAGCGCTTCGCCGACCGACCCCCCGGGGCCGACCACGACGTTGAGAATCCCTTGGGGGATACCGGCCCGGTGGGCGAGACGGGCGAATGCGATGGCGGTCAGGGGGGTCAGAGTTGCCGGCTTGAGGACGACCGCGTTCCCCGCGGCGAGGGCCGGGGCCACGGACCGGAGGGCGAGCAGTAGCGGATAGTTCCAGGGGGCGATGTGGACCGTGACCCCGAGCGGCTCGCGCAACGTGTACGCGAGCCGCGGTCCGGGGACCGGGATCGTTTCTCCCTGGAGCTTGTCGGCGAGCCCGCTGACGTACTCGAGCGTCCGGACCACGTACTGGAGATCCCCGCGCGACTCGCGGAGCGGTTTGCCCATGTTGCGGGTCTCCAGGCGCGCGATCGACTCGGCCTCCGCTTCGAGCAGATCGGCCAGCCGGCGGAGCGCCCGTGCGCGTGCGCTTCCGTCATCGGCAGCCCAGCCGGATTCGCGGAACGCTCGTTCGGCCGCTTCCATCGCGTAGCGTGCGTCCTCCGGACCGCCGATGGCGAGGTCGGCGATCGGCTCCCCCGTCGCGGGATCCGTGAGGGTGGCTCGCCCGCCGCGGCTCGCCGGGATCTCGGCACCGTCGATGAAGAGCTGGTACGTCGATCCGTTCGCTTCCGCCATGGTGCTCGGTTCGATGGAGGCCGCCCACATATGCGTTGAGGGCGGAGCCAAGGGCTCCGGGGGAAGGTTCTCGACGTCACGGGACGATGTCGTACGCCCGTCCCTTCCAGTAGACCGGGCGACGGGAACCCCCGCGACCGATTGACGCGGCGAGAACCGCGATGTAGTAGGCGACGGAGACCGGGTACAGGAGACCGTACGCGGCGGGTGCCCCGACCGCCCGGGCGAAGGCGACATGCTTCCCGAAGAGCGCGACCCACAGGACGATCCCCATGGCTATCAGGGCCGTGCTGCCGACCGCCCACCCGAGCGGGAGGAGCCCGAGCGGGAGGAGGAAGAGGCCGATCAGGCCCGCGAGGCGTCCGATCTGCACGGTAGAGGAGTACTTCGTGCCGTGGACCGTCTTGAGAAGTCCGTCGAACATCTCCTCTCGGCCGCGGTACATCCTCGTCGAGGCCAGATCCGGCGCCCACGCGAACCGCAGGGACCGGCCGCCGTTCCGGAACCGCTCTGCGAGCGCGACATCCTCCAGGACCGCCGCGCGGACCGACTCGTGTCCCCCCAGCCGTTCATAGGCCTCCCGGCGGACGAGGAGGAACTGGCCATTCGCCGTGGCGGCCCTCGACCGGGGTCGGTTGACGCGCGAGGATCGCAGATGGACGAGCACCATCTGGACGTAGAACGGGAGGATCGCCCGTTCCCAGAACGAGCGCATCTCGATCCGGGATCCGATCGATGCGAGATCGGCTTCCTCCCGCTGTGCCCACTCGAGCACCGTCCGCACCGCCGCGCGGTGCGTCCGCACGTCCGCGTCCATGAACAGGATCCACTTCCCCCGGGTGGCGCGTGCTCCCGTCCAACACCCCCAGCTCTTTCCCACCCAGCCCTTCGGCAACGGCGGTTCGTCGATACGGCGCACTCGGGGAGACCACGCGTCGACCACGGCCGTCGTTCCGTCGGTCGATCCTCCGTCGACCACCACGATCTCCCCCGGCACGCAATCCTGAGCCAGAAGATCCTCGAGGGTCTGCGGCAGGTCGACGACCTCGTTCCGGGCTGCGATCACGATGCTAAGCTCGGGGAACGACGGGGGTGGCCCCTCGCGGGACGCCATCGGATCGAGGCGGGGCATCTCGTAAGCGAACAGGATAGCCAGTCCCTGGTACACGAGGACCGCGACGGCCAGGACGAGGAGGAACACGGCTGTCCAGAGCGCCACCATCAACCTCCCGCACGCCGAGACTAGTTAATCTGCGCTCGGTGGCGTCCGACGGTCGAGGGCGATGACGGCCGTCGTGCACCCGCGTCTGAAGCCGAATGCGCTCGACGACCGGGAGTATCAGGCGAACATCGCGAAGGTCGCGATCGACCGCAACACCCTCGCGATCCTCCCCACGGGCCTTGGAAAGACCGCGATCGCCCTGCGGGTGATCGCCGAACAGCTGAGGCGGTATCCCGATCGCTCGATCCTGTTCATGGCTCCCACTCGCCCCCTCGTCGTGCAGCACGCGCGATCGGTGGCCGCTTCGATTCTCGGCCCGCCACCGCTCACGCTCACCGGGGCGATCACCCCCGAACGACGCGCCGCACTCGTCCACCCTCCCCAGATCGTCGTAGCGACCCCCCAGGTGATTGCCAACGATCTGCTCGGTCGGGAATTCACGCTCGAGGGCTTCTCGACGATCGTATTCGATGAGGCGCACCGCGCGGTCGGTGACTACCCGTACGTTACGGTCGGTCTCGCCAACCGTGAGGGTCCCCGCGCTCGCGTCCTCGCGTTGACCGCTTCACCGGGCTCCCGGAAGGAACGGATCGAGGCGGTCTGGTACAATCTCGATATCGAACACTTCGAGTACCGCACCGAGGATTCGCCGGACGTTCGACCGTACATCCACGACATCGGCGTCGAGACCGTGACGGTCCCCGTCCCGGTCGAGATGCGCCACCTCGCGATCCTGTTGAAGGCCGCGGTCGCTCGGCAGATGGAAGTCCTGCGGCATTACGATCTGCTCCCTCCCGGGGAGACCTCGCGACGGACCCTGCTGACCGTGGGCGAACGGCTACATCGACAGCTCTCGGTGGACCGGAGTCGCGGGACCGCAGCCGCCCCGGGGCTCTGGGCCACGGTTACGGCCCAGGCCGCCGCGATGAAGGGCCAGCACGCGGTCGAACTCGCCGAGAGCCAAGGAGTGGATGCGCTCCGCGCTTTCTTCGAACGACAGGACCGGCCCGAGCGAGGTCGGATCACGCCGGCCCAGCGTGCCTTCCTGCAAGACCCGGACGTGCTCGAGGTGCGCCGACGGATCGAACGGACGACCCTGGAACACCCGAAGATCGCTGCCGCGGTCTCGATCGTGGCCGAGGAGTTACGTCAGCGCCCGAACGGGCGAGCCATCATCTTCACGCAGTACCGGGACACGGTCGATCGGCTCCTCCTAGAGTTCGAGCGCCTCGGAAGCCCCGGGGTTCGAGCGGGACGCTTCGTGGGACAGGCGACCCGGACCGACGACCCCGGTCTCTCCCAGAAGGACCAGGTGGCGCTCCTCGATCGGTTCCGGGCGGGGGAGATCAACGTCCTCGTCGCCACGTCGGTCGCGGAGGAGGGCCTCGACATTCCCGCCACGGACCTCGTCGTCTTCTACGAGCCCCTGCCGGACGTGATTCGGACCATCCAGCGTCGGGGCCGGACCGGCCGCGCGCGGGCGGGCCGCGCGGTCGTCCTCGTGGCCGAAGGGACTCGCGACGAAGGCATGAATCGGGGAGCGGCCTCCCGCGAGCGCCGCATGCACTCGATGCTCGAGGAGATCGAGGCGAAGGCCCGGGCCGGCGGAATCCTCCCTCCGCCGCCGGTCCACACCGTGCAACGTCTGATGACCGAGTTCGAGCCGTAGGAGACTATCGGCCGGTGCTGCCGAATCCGCCGCGCCGCGAGGCGACGGGGGCGACCGTTCCCTTGCGGAATCGAGCGGGAACGTCCTCGACCACGCGGATCTGCCCGATCCGGTCCCCGGCCTCGATGTGGTACGTCCCATCGAAGAGGTAGGACATCGGGATCCGGATCTCCCCGGAGTAGTCGCGATCGATAGTCCCCGGAGCGTTGACCATGAGCACACCGCGGGAGGCAAGACCGCTCCGCGGCCGGACCTCGAGAAGTGTTCCCCTCGGCGCGCGCATCTTCCAGCCGGTGCGCACGAGCGTGACCGTACCGTGGATGAGGTCGGCCGCTTCCGCGGCCGCGAGGTCAAAGCAGGCTGAACCCGCGGTCGCGCGCGCGGGAACCCGGGCGTGGGTCATGCCGGCGATCCTCTCCAGGATCACCGTACGCACGCGGGGCGCCATCGAACTCCTCGATACGAGCGAACTTCAAGACGACTTCCCGTGGTCGGCCGGGTCGGCTTCGGGGCCCGCGACCGCCGACTCGGCCGAGAGGAACCGTGCCACCAGCCGGCCCTCGGCCCGGCGCAAGGTCTTACCGAGGGCCGGAGGGCTTCGGCCCGTGAGGCGGGCCAACCGCGTGAGGGTGATCCGACGGGGCACCGCGTAGTAGCCGAGGGCCCAGGCCCGTGCGGCCAGCGTCGATTGGAGCGGGGTGAGCGACGACGAGGAATCCTCAGTGAACGGGCGGTGCGAGGCGCGGAGCATGCGGAACGGGAACTCCTCCTTGGCGAGCCAGCGCAGAACCCGGCGTAGCGCCGCCTCTTCGCCGTGGAAGCTCGCCACGACCTTCTCGCTCGTCATGCGGAACGGTACCGTGGGTGAGATCCGGCCGCGGGCCATGGCGAGCAGGTACCGCAGCCGTTCGGAGTTTCGTTGGCGGATGAGGAGGATGTAGTCGCGGCTGCGTGGACGCCGCTCGAGCAGCTCGAAGCTCTCGAGCCCGTAGATCTGCCGGATGCGGCGGGACTCTCGAAGGAGCTCCGCGGCGCTCTTCAAGGGCCCTCGTCGGCGCACCCGGACGAGCTGGAGCCGCCACCCTTGCTCGAGCCGGAGCGTCTCAAGCAGCTCGACCTCCTCGTACCTCTCGAAGAACCCTTCGGGAATGAGGCCGAGGGCGACCAGGTGCTCGGTCGAGAACTCGAGGGTCACCGTCTGCATCGCGGATCGCCCGACCGAGGGTTCCCATATGAACCTGCCCAGGTGTCGCCGGGCTCATGAGCGGGGGCGGCGTCGCCCCACCCGATGGCGCACCGCTCGCTCGGGGAATTTCTCGAGGCTCTCGATGCTCAGGGCGATCTCGTTCGGGTGCGATCGCCCGTGAGCCGCGATCTCCAGATCACGGAGATCACCC
This sequence comes from Thermoplasmata archaeon, assembly GCA_021826525.1. The sequence goes on along the minus strand of JAKAZU010000007.1, from coordinate 32,646 downwards.
AACGGGTCCTTGCCCGGGACGGCCCCGCGCTCCTCTTCGAGAACGTGGAGGGATGCGCGATGCCCGTCGCGACGAACGTGCTGGGCTCGACCCGTCGGATCGCGCTCGCGCTCGGGGATCCGAGCGTCGATGCGACCTCGAAGCGCATCGGATGCCTCGTTCACCTGCGCCCGCCGGCCGGGTTTGTGGGAGCGATCCGGGACCTCGGAGGCACGATCGCGGCGCTCTCCACCCTCCGGTCCCTCGCGCCGAAACGGGTCCGAGTGGGCCCATGCCAGGAGGTCGAGGAACCGATGGTGGATCTCGACCGGCTGCCGATCCTGAAGTGCTGGCCGAAGGACGGAGGACGGACCGTAACGTTCCCGGTCGTCATCACGAAGGACCCCGACACGAACGAGCCGCACACGGGGATCTACCGCCTCCAGCAGTACGGCCCCGATACGCTCGGATTCCACGCCCAGCTGCACCGCATCGGGGCGAGCAACTTTCGCAAGTGGGCCGCACGGGGCGAGCGCATGCCCGTCGCGGCGGTCATCGGCGCCGACCCGGCGACCGTGTTCTCCGGGCTCGCTCCGGTCCCGGAGGGGATCTCCAACTTCGCCTTCGCGAGCTTCCTGCGCTCCGAGCCGGTCGAGCTCGTGCCGGCGCGCACGGTGGATCTGGAGGTCCCGGCGCAGGCCGAGATCGTGCTCGAGGGGTACGTCGATCCCACCGAGCGCAAGATCGAAGGCCCGTTCGGAGATCACACCGGATACTACTCGCTCCCGGAACCGTTCCCCGTCTTCCACGTCACGCATGTGACGCACCGGGAGCGGGCGGTGTACCTCGGGACCGTAACGGGCCGGCCCCCCACCGAGGACGGGATCCTCGGAAAAGCGGTGGAGCGCATCTTCCTACCGGTCCTCCGGTTGATCCTCCCCGAGCTCGTGGACATGAACCTGCCTCTCGAGGGCCTGTTCATCAACGTGGGCATCGTCTCGATCCGAAAGTCCTACCCCGGCCAGCCCCGCAAGGTGATGCACGCCCTCTGGGGCTTGGGCCAGATGATGTTCACGCGCTACCTGGTCGTCGTGGACGCCGACGTCAACGTCCACGATCTCTCCGAGGTCCTCTACCGGGTCGGCCTGCAGGCGGATCCGGAGCGGGACTTCGAGCTCTCCCGCGGACCGGTCGACCAGCTGTCGATCTCCAATCCCGTTCCCAACTTTGGGGCGAAGATCGGCATCGACGCGACCAAGAAAGGACCCGAGGACGGATTCCCCCGTCCGTGGCCCGAGGAGATCCGGATGGACGACGCGACGCGCCAGGCCGCCGAACGCTTGATCGCGAGCGATCCGTCACTCGCCCGCCTCTTCCGCCCGACGCAGCCGTGACCGATCCACCGACCGGCGCCGCCGCCCGGTGGGGGGATTTCGGTAGGCTGCTCGAGATCCAGACCCTCGGACTGAACCTCCCGTTCGCCCTCGCCTTCATCTTCATCGCTTCGAAGGGCCTTCCCTCGCTGGCGACGTTCCTCCTCATCGTCATCGCATTCCTGGCGGCTCGTAACGCGGGCCACAGCTTCAACCGCTGGGCCGATCGCACCCAGGACGCGGTCAACCCCCGAACACAGAACCGGGTGCTCGTCACCGGCCGCGCGCGCCCGGAGTTCGCTCTCGCCTTCTCGCTCGCGAGCGCGGCCCTGCTGATCCTGGTCTCCTATTTCCTGAACCCGCTTGCGTTCTATCTGTCCCCGGTGGCGCTCGCGATGGTGTACGGGTACACGTACACGAAGCGCATCACCGCCTGGACCACCCCGTTCCTCGGACTGGTCGAGGCGATCGTGCCTGCCGCGGTCTTCATTGCGGTCCAGGGCACGCTCCCACCCCTCGTTCTCTTCGCGGTCGGAGGTCTCCTGCTGTGGGGGACCGCGTTCGAGACGATTCACAGCCTCGGCGACCTCGCGAGCGACCGCATGCTCGAGCTACACTCGCTCCCCCTGCTCCTCGGCGTACGTCGGTCGACCTACTTCGTACCCGTGCTGCACGCCGGAGCGCTGATCCTGCTCGCCGCGTTCGGCTTCGCGTTCGGTCTCGGGATCGCCTACCCGATTGGACTCGCCGTGATCGCGGTGGTAGCCGTCATCACCGACTACCAGCTCTTGCGGCACACCGCAGATACGCAGGTCGCGTTCCGGCGCCACTTCCTGATGAGCGCGATCTACCTCGTCGGGGCCGCCGCGGCCATATTCGTCGCGTAGGGCGCGCGGATCCCTCGCGGACGGCGCCTGCGGGTGCGATGGTTCTGAGAGGGCGTAAGCACGCGACGCCTCTCGTTATATACGGGAAGGAGAGAGGGGCTCCGAAGTATGCCGCAGGTGATGATCAGCCTGTCCGTGCGCGACTACAAAACGACCAACGACGTCTGGCGAATGGCGAAGCGCCACCTCAATCCCGCGGTGCGCCGCCGGATTGGCTGGCGGGGCCGGTCGAGCTTCCTGCGACAGTTGATCCTGTACGGCTTCGAACAGGCCAGCGCGAACCCGGAGGCGTTCCTGCGGGCGGTCCGCGACACGCACGACCCCATGTTCGGAAAGCGCGGAAGAAGCGAGGCGGGCGCCGACCGCCGAGAGGCGCTCCTCGCGCAGTGGGAAGCGTACTTCCCCAAGCCCGCCGGAGGGCGCCGCCGGCGCGACCCCGCGAAGACGAGCGGCCCCCCGTAGCGCCGAAACCCGTTTCCCCTCCGTGACCTCCGGCCCAGGAGGAGTCCCATGGCCCGCACGGTGGATCGCATCGAAGGGCTCGGGCTGGTCGGTCGGGGGGCGGTCGGGAACCTATCGTTCGTTGTACCGGCGCTGCTCGAACGGCCCAACGACCGTGCCCCACCGGGCGGGCTGTGCATCTCCACGGTCGCGGGGGCTCTCCCTGGGCATCGCCATCTAGTGATCAGCGATGGCAGTCACTCCGTGGACCTCACCTTCCCGGTCCCCGCCCCCGAGATCACCGGAGCAGGCGGAAGCGCTTCCGAAGCCGGGCTCGGGAGTTGGGTGGTCCACTGGCCGCCGCCCGCCGATGCGCTTCAGCGCCTACGCGCGGCCCGCCCGGAGCTGTTGGTCCTCGGGAACGCGCGGGCGCTTTGGTCGGACGGAGAGTCGTTCATCCAAGCGATCGGCGCGATTCGCAAGGAGCTTGGGCCGGCGCCCCTACTGTGGGCGCCCCGGGTGGCACTGCCCCACCGGATCCCCATGCTACAGTACCTCGGCATCGACCTCATGGATACGACCGAAGGAGAGATCCTTTCGTCGGCGGGGACGGAGCTGGACGAGTCGCTGGGAGCTTCGGTCCCCGAAACATCGTTGACGACTTCCGTGGCGAGCGATCTCGGAGCGATCTATCGGGACGCCTTCGCCCGGGCTAACCACGCTTCGCGCGTCGGTCGGCTGAGGGAACTGGTGGAGGCGCGGCTCGCCGCCGAGCCCACCTTGGCGGAGATGCTGCGGTACGCGGACCGGGACCTTGGGGATCTCCTGGAGGAATACACTCCCGTCGTCGGTCATGGGACGGGCCGGTACGTCCTGGCCGAATCCTTGCGTCGCCCACAGATGCGGAGGTTCCGCGCCCGCCTGCTCGAACGGTACCACCCACCGGCCTCGAAGGAGGTTCTGCTGCTGGTTCCGTGCAGCCGGACCAAACCGTACCGCAATTCCCGCTCGCACCGACGGTTCTGGAGCGCTCTCGAGGGCCTCCGTTCCCTCGAGCGCGTCCACGTCGTCTCGCTCAGTTCTCCGGTCGGGCTCGTCCCGCGCGAGCTTGAGGACGTGTACCCGGCTCGGCAGTACGACATCCCGGTGACCGGCGAGTGGTCCGAGGCGGAGCGGCAGCCCATCCGGGAGGGCCTCCATCACATCCTCGGGCAGGGACGGTACCGCGCGATCGTGGCCCACCTCGATCCGGCCGAGTATGGCTTCGTGCGCGAAGCAATCGGAGATCGCCTTCCCACCGCGTGGACGATCGGCGACGATCGGACCACGACGACCGGGGCCCTCGCATCGCTGCGGGACGCGGTCGCCGGCGCGCTCGTCGAGTCCCGGCCCACCTCCGGGGGGCCCCTCTCCGTGGTCCGGGAGGAGCTCGCGGAGATTGCCGCGTTCCAGTTTGGCCGGACCGCCGCGGACCGACTCTTCGCGGGGAAGATCCGCTTGGCCGGTCGGCCGTGGTTCCAGCGTCTCGTGGACCCGGCTCACGTCGACCTCGCGACATGGAGGGAGGAGCGGGGGTTGTTCCACCTCACGGTCGCCGGCGGCCAGCGGCTCCTTCCCGATCCCCCGCTCGCGGTCGAGGTCTCGGAGGGGCTCACCCTCGCCGGAGATCTGTTCGTCCCGGGCGTTCGACGTGCGGATCCGGCCATCCGCGTAGGAGATGCGGTGGTGCTGATGCGCGATGGGACGCTGCTCGGGGTCGGCGAAGCGCTCCTACCCGGGCGGCTGATGACGGGACTGACGAAGGGGAGCGCCGTGCGGGTGCGTCATCGCGAGCACTCCAGCACCGATACTCCCATGACGGGAGAGCGGTCATCCCTCCACCACGGGCCGGTGGTCTAGCGGTTAGGACGTCGCGCTTACAACGCGGAGATCGACGGTTCAAATCCGTCCCGGCCCACCCCCGCCTGCTCTCCTTCGGAACCCCGGTAGGTTTAAACGGAAGGAAGTGCATTTTACCTGGGCATAGGGGGGACCGACGATCATGAAGTGTTCAGGATGCGGAGCCGAGCTTACCGAGGGCGCGAAGAACTGCACGGCCTGCGGCCACGAAGTGGGCCTGGGTCAGCGGACGACCGAGGGTTCCTTGCACGTAGCCGAGAAGACCGGAGAGGTCGCCGGTAAGGTCGGCAAGGGAATCTGGAGCGGGGCCAAGGCCGTCGGCGCTGGAGCCAAGAAGGGCTTCAAGGGCTCCGACGACGAGAAGAAGGACCGCTAGACGGCACTTCGCGGGGCGGGGAACCGCCCCGCGATTTCATTCGGACGCCGTCCGGGGTCTCGACGCTCCGTCCGGATTCGGCGAGGCGCTGGAGGATGCGATTGAGCCCCGCGAGCGAGATCCGATGCCCGCGACGCTCCAGTTCTTCCAGGAGCTTTCGCCGTCGGAGCGGGGAGGGGGAAGCGTCCAAGATCTCGATCACGGGGCCCACCGTTCCCGGAGGGATGCCCGCGACGTCACGGTCGGCCGGTTCGGTCATGGCTCTGCACGAGGCGCGCTTCGGGATATAGCGCCGGACCGTCCGGTACCTGCGCGAACGCTATGCGGTCGCACTCGTTCGGCGCGAGGTGTACCTGAACCTGGCGACGGTGGTCCTTGCCTTCCTGATCGTCATCGTTGAGATGACGGAAGTGGTCGCGCTGATCTTTGCCCTCCAAGGCGAAACCGGAACCCTGCGCCACGGCGCCGCCGGTGCGGTCGCCGGCGTGGCGGCGATCGGAACGATCACGGTGGTGGCGGGTGCGTTCATTCTCGCGGTACCCTCCCAGTACCTCCTGGTCGGGTCGGGAATCGTGCTCGTCGCCTTCGGGATCTTCCTGTTCCGGAGCACGCTCCGCTCCTACCGGAGGGCGCGCGCACCGACCCCGGTGGGTGCGGCCGCGATCTCGCACCGCAACGCCCGTACCGTGCAGTTCAGCGGCGGGTTCACGGTCGGCGCCGTGGAGACCACCGAGGCCGCCATCGTGCTGCTCCCGATCGCCGCCACCGGTCAGGGATGGTCCGCGGTCCTCGGCGCGGCGTTGGCCGGCATCCTCTTGATCGGCCTCGCATTCGTCCTCCACGAACGGATCCGCCGGATCAAGGTTCCCTGGCTCAAGCTGGGGGCGACCTCGCTCCTCTTTGCGTTCGCCACGTTCTGGCTGGGAGAAGCGGCGAAGGTCCCGTGGCCGTGGGGCGACGCCATGCTGATCCCGCTGTTCTTGGTCGCGCTCGTGCTCGCACGCGCGACCCTCGAGCTCTTCCTGCGCGCGGATGGCGCTCGAGCCCGTGGGACCGCCGGGGCCTGAGCGCGGGCTCGGGCAAAGGATGAAATCGGTCGGGAAGGGTAGCTCCCCCCGGTGCATCTCTATCTCATTCGCCACGGACCCGCGGTCCCGAAGGACCCGCGCCGGTGGCCGGACGATGCGGCGCGCCCGTTGACGCCGCCGGGGCTACGAAAGACCCGACGGGCCGGGCTCGGGTTCGCCCACGAGGTCCCCCATCTCGATCGGATCGTCTCGAGCCCGGCCCGCCGCACGCATCAGACCGCAAAGCTGTTCGCTGCGGCGTTCGACGCTCCCCCACGGATCGAGCTCTGGGCGGATCTCGGCCCGGGCGCACCGTCCGGACCGATCCTCGAGCACCTTCGACGCACCGTCCGGGCCCCCCATGCCGAGGTCCTGCTGGTCGGCCACCAGCCAGGGCTCGAGCAGCTGATCGGTCTCGCGTTGACCGGCGATAGCGTGCCCCTCAGCCGGTTCTCCAAGGCCGGCGCCGCGGCCCTCGAGTTCTCGCGTGCGATCCGGCCCGGAGCCGCTCGATTGGAGTGGCTGGTCACTCGGAGCCAGCTCTCCGCAATCGGGAAGTAGGCGGGGCGGGCGCTCGCCGCTTCCTCTTCGACGGCGTCTCGAAGAGCGGGCGCACGATCTCGGCGACGTCCCGGTGCACCTGGTCCGGGCGACGGTTCGCATCGATGAGTCGGAACCCGTACGGCTCCTCCATCCACCCGAACTCGTGCCTCAGGCGCGTCTGGTACTCGAGGAAGCTCTCGAACCGATCGGAGGAGATCGACAGATCCATCCCCGACTCCCAGTAGTCGAGGCTGCCGTACTTGGAGATCGCCCGATGCAGGAGGATCTCGGGACGGGCATCCAGGAAGACCGTGAGATCGGGGCGCAGGGCGAACCCGTAGAGACGCTGGGCCCACTCGCGTGACGCGCCGCGGACCACGGCCCGGGCCATGAGCGTGTAGATGTACCGGTCGGCGAGGACCGTGCTGCCGGCGGCGAGGGAGGGGAGGATCTTGTTCTCGAGCTGGTCGGCAAAGTCCGTGGCGTAGAGGAGCGCGAGGGTCGCCCCGCCGAGCGTGTGGCCCTCCTTCGCGCGATCGATCTGCTCGCTCACCAGCGTCGATCGGCGCAGACCGGTGTCGACCACGGGGTGACCCTCGATCTCCAGCCACTCGCGGAGGATCTCGACCTCGGTCGTGCGGCCGGAGGCGTCCGCTCCCTCGACGACGATGAGGCGGCCGGTGAGCGGCTCCTCGGACACGCCGGGCAGGGGGGTTCCGTAGGTCCTATCCTTCATGCTGCAACGTCTCCCCCGTCGGAAAATCCTCGAGCAGTGGGCGGAGGTCGACGCGCAGGTCCATCTGGATCCGTTCCACGGGTCGTTCCGCGTCGATCACCGTGAACGCATCCGGGCCGACCATGCGGTCGTACTCGCGTTTGAGCCGCCCTTGGAACTTCAGGTAGCTCTCGGTGATGTCGTCGGAGAGCCCGAGATCCATCCCGGCCTCGTAATAGGAGATCTTCAGCCGGGATGCGAGCTTGCGTCGCAGCGTGACCGCGACGGGCACCCGGAAGTAGTACGTACGGTCGGGGCTCGGGGCGAAGTCGTAGATGTTCCGGACCCACGCCGAGTCGCACCCCCGCGCCGAATCCCGAACGAACGCCGTGTAGGAGTACCGGTCGCAGACGACGAGATACCCCGCGCGCAACGGAGGCAGGATCTGGCGCTCGAACCGGTCGGCAAAATCGGTCGCGTGGAGCAGCGAGAAAGTGGTCGGGGTGAGGAGCCCCTTCTTCTTGCCCCGCCGGATGATGTTGGAGACGAGCTCGGAGGAGTTCCACTCCGTGTGGAACACCCGGTACCCTTGGGAGGAGAGCCACTTTCCCAGGAGACGCGCCTGGGTCGATTTGCCGCTGCCGTCGAGCCCTTCGAAGACGAACAATCGCCCCGGGTAGCCGTGCACGTGGCTCGAGGGGTCAGCCATCCTTGATCCGGACCTCGACGTCGAACTCACGCTCGATGGGCTTGCGAGCCTTCTCGACCGCCCGAGGTGGAAAGGAGCTACCCGTGGGAGTAGAAAAGGTGACTCCGAGCGTGCGGCCCCCGGGGGCCCTCGTGAACCTCGGTCCCGCGACCACGAGGAGCCCGCAGATCTGAAGGACCGCGCCTAGGCGCCGCGCGGTCGACGCGTCGCTCGGGCGGAGCACCGGAGCGAGCCCCTTGCGCCAGCCCGAGGGGAGGTCGTCCCCGGCGTGCTGCGCGACGATGCTCGCCGCGAGCAGCGTTTCGTGCTGATCGAGCCCGTAGATGGGGTAGTTCTGGATGAGATACGCGGAGTGGTAAGCGTGCCGCCAGAGATCGATCGAGGTTCCCGAGTCGTGCATCCACGCGGCCACGGTCAGGGCGAGCCGCTCACTGGCTCCCCAGTGCTGCTCCTCGGCAAAGAGATCGAATAGTTGGCCGGCGAGGGTTGCCACAGCCCGCCCTCGGTCGAGCGCGAAGGAGAATCGCTCGGAGGCGGCGGTCACCGAGCGGGATGCGAGCTCGGTCGAGTCGGCGGGAAGAACGGCCCCGATCATCTCGAGAGCGAGGCCATCCCGGATCCCGGTGCCCGTGACCACGATCTCCGGAGCCCCGGAAGCACGCAGCACCTCCTCCATAATGATCAGGCCGGCGACGATCACATCGGAGCGATCGCTGCCGATCCCAGGGATCGCGCGGCGCTTCGCGCTCGGCATCTCCACCATCAGTTCGAGGAGCGCATCCAGGTCGTGCGCCCGGATCGGAAAGCCGTGGACGCGGCGCACGGGATAGTCCCGGAGCGCGATCGCGGCCCGCGCAGCCGAGCGAATAGTGCCCCCGATGGCGAACAGGCGACGGCCCGTCCCGCCGAACGCGTCGACCGTGGTCCGAAGGGTGTCCCGGACGTAGGCGCGCAGCTCCTCGAGCTCGCGGTCCTTGGGAGGATCGTGATCGATATGCCGCTGCGTCACCCGGAGGACCCCGAGCGGTAGGCTGACCGAGTTCGCGATCTGGGCCGCACGCGTCTGGACCAGCTGCAGCGAGCCGCCCCCGAGGTCGCAGATGAGATCGTCCGAGAGCCCCCACGCGCTCGCCACACCGAGGTAGTCGTAGCGTGCCTCCTCGCTGCCACTGAGGATGCGCAGCAGGATCCCGGTCGTCCGCTGGACCGCGGAGATGAACTCGCCCGCGTTCGGCGCGTCTCGCACGGCGCTCGTGGTGACGGCGAGGGTCTTCGGCACGCCGAGGTACTCGAGGGTGCCGGCGAACCGCTCCATCGCGGCGACCCCACGCTCGATCGCCTCGGAGGCGAGCCGGCCGTCGGCCGCGAGACCGGCGCCGAGGCGAGGCACCTCCTTCGCCTCGTAGACCGGACCGACCGCCCCGGCGGGGGCGGCATCGAAGACGACGAGCCGCGCGGTGTTCGACCCGATGTCGATTACTGCGATCGATTGGGAGAAGCGCTTCCCCGGCCCGATATCGCTGCGGTGGAGCGAGGCGCTCGGCGTTCGGCCCACGCCCGCCCCTTACGCATCCCCCCGATAAGAATCATCGCGCCCGGGGTCCGCACCCCGTGTACGCCTTACTCCCTCGCACGGTGCGTTCCGGTCGGGCGACGGTCCCGTCTTCCTCGGCCCCGGAGCGGTTCATCATCATGGCGAAGTCCCCAACGTCATCGCTCTCGCCGGCCACGCTCGCGCGGTACGTCCGCGAGTGTCTCACGACGACGACCGCGTCGACCGACCGGGTGATCCAGCGGGCGCACCCAACGGCGGAGGACCTGCACGATCTTCACCGCGATCTACGCCGCCTGCGCACGCTCGCGGGCGTCGCGGCGCGGGTCGGTCGGCGCGCGGGCCGAGGGGCCTGGCCCGCGCTGGATGCGCGGCTGCGCCGAGCGACCCGGCTTGTCGGGGAGGTGCGGGACCTCGATGTGGCGCTGACGCTGGTGGACCGGTTCTTGGACGGATCGTCGCCCTCCGAGATAAGCGCGGATTCCGCTCTGTGGACGCTGCGTCGCCGCCTTCGGGACGATACTCGAACGGGCCGCGAGCTCCTGCGAGCCACCCTGCGAGCGGAACGCCAGGCGGGGCTCTTCGAGGAGGTGGCCGTAGCTCTGGGAGGCTCGATCACCGCTCCGACCACGGAGGCGATCGCCCGTGGCCTCGAAGAAGAGCGACGGCTCCTCGAGCGATCGGCGCGTCGGGCACGGAAGCGATCGATGCGCCGGCCCAGTCCGGAGCGGCTCCACGAGGTCCGAGTGCGCGTGCGCCGGTGGCGCTACCTGTCCGATCTCCAAGACGCGCTCCAGGGAACGCTGTCCTCCACCTTTCCCCGCCGCCTGGCGTCGGTCCAGCGCCGCCTCGGAGAGCTCCACGATCGGGACGTGCTCGCCCTGCGGCTCGATGAGCTCGACCCGGATCACCGGCGCGAGCCGTGGGCCCGTGCGTTCCACGTAGAGCATCGTCGGATGCGGCACGACCTCATTCGAGAGCTCAAACGGCTCCACCTCCGCCATCATCGAGCCGCCCGCGGGGTCCCCGACCGTCCCACCACCACGCGCCCCCCGCGCCCGGCTCGGCCCCGCCGAGCGACTCGACAGACGAGCGCTCGACACCGATAGGGAGATAGCGGCCGCGCCGATGCGCGCCCTCGTGGTCGCACTCCCGGCTCCCGCGATGGTGGGTTCCTCGGCGGAGCTGCGCACCGCCCTGGAGGAGACGGGGGCGATTGGGGCCACCGTCCGCCAACTGGCCCGGAGACTGGAGGTCGACTCCCCGGTGGTGGAGGTGGAGCTCGACCGTCTCGCAGCGCGCGGCGAAGTCGTGCGAATGGGCCGTGGCCTGTGGATGCTGAGCGACTACGAGACCCTGGAGCGCCGACCGGATTTCGAGGACGCGGCCGCCTTCCGGGAGCGCTTCGAGCACGAGGACGGTGTCGCTCTCGGCACGTACGACGGTCCGATCACCTTCCGACCCAACGATCAGTTGCCGGTCCATCGCTGGTGGCCGTACGTTCAGGGCTACTCGGCGGAATTCGTGCGCACGGTGATCGACCATGCCGGGCTTTCCGCCCCGGCGACCGTGCTCGACCCGTTCTCGGGAAGCGGGACGACCCTCATCGAGGCTCGCCGTGCCGGAGCCCGAGCCATCGGCTTCGAACTGCTCGCGCCGGCGGCGCTCGCGGCGCGCGTGAAGGGCCGGTTCGAACTCGATCACTCCGCGCTTGAACGCGCCGGGCGACGCGTGCTCGCGCGCGCGCGTCGATCAGCCCCCGGAGCCCTCCCGTTCCTCCGCGAGACCCGGCGACAGTTCGACCCCGATGTCTTGGACGAACTCACCCAGCTGCGCGATGCCCTTCCCGAGTCGGCTCGGCCCGAGGACGAGGCGGCCCGCCTCGCCTTCGGTCGGATCCTCATCCCGTCCAGCCACCTGCGACGCTCCCCGTGCCTGGGGTACGGACCGGCGGCACCCGCCGGCCCACCCCCGTTCGATCGGTTCCGCGCCGCGATCGCCGAGATGGGGTCCGATCTCGAGGTCCTGGCCCCCGAGCGCGCGGGTTGGGGCCCCCCGATCGTAGTCGAGCAACGGGACGCGCGAACGATGGACTTGCCCGCGGGATCGGTGGATCTCGCGCTCACGAGCCCGCCCTACGTGAACGGGATGGACTACGTCATGAACTACAAGATCGACCTCGCGTGGCTCGGGTACGTCTCTTCGTACGCCGATCTCGCGAGGTTGCGTCGGGAGGAGGTCGCCTGCGACAACCTGCCTCGTGCGGAAACGCGAGCGTATCGAACCACGCACGACGCCCCGGACCCCTGGCTGCCCGAGATCCTCGAGCAGATCCGGGATCGGACGGGCCGCAAGGGATGTTACCGGCGCGATGACATGCACGGGATCGTCCACCGCTACTTCCGGGACCTGCTTCAGATCCTATCGGGAGTCTACCGCTCGCTCCGGCCCGGCGGACGATTCGTCCTTGTCATCGGAGATTCGCTGCTCGCCGGCACGTACGTCCCCGGGGATCTGATCACCGCCCGCCTCGGCGCTTCCGTTGGCTTTCGGATCCGATCGGTCGACATCGCACGCGAACGACGCTCCGGCCAGCGGCGCTCCTTCCGCCTGCGCGAATCGATCGTGACGCTCGAGAGGCCGAACGGCACCTAGCGCCCCCCCGGCGGGCCTGCCGGTGGAGGGAAGACTATACGTACCATCGCTCGCGTATTTTCTTTCCGAGAGGTACCCATGCCCACGCGCGTCCCGGAGCCCCGGTTCATCGAACCCGTTCTCGGGGTCGTCTTCGACCTCGATGGCACCCTCGTGGTGTCGCGTCACGATTTCGGACGGATGCGCCACGAGGTGATCCGGCTCGCCGAGCGCTACGGGGTCACCCCCGGCCGACTGAGCCCGGAGGAGCCGCTCCATCGCATCTTGGAGAGCGCCCGCGACGAACTGCGTTCTTCCGAGACGCCGACCACCGTCATCCTCCGGTTCGAGGCCGAGTTTCACAAACTGATCGACGGGATCGAGATGCAGGCGCTCGACCGGACGACGGTCCGTGCGGGGGCCCCGGCACTCCTTCGGGGACTCCACGGACGCGGATTCCGGCTGGGCCTGTTGACCCGCAGCTCGGAGCCGTTCACCCGCGAAGCCCTCGGCCGAACCCACCTCGACCGGTACTTCTCCTTCATGCGGACGCGCAACGCGCCGGGTCCCGCGAAACCCTCCCCTGAGGCCCTCCTCTACCTCCTCTCGGAGATGGGGGTCCCGGTCGAGCGCGCGCTCTACGTCGGAGACCACCTGATCGATGCGGAGTGCGCGACGCGCGCGGGCGTGCGCTTCTACGCCGTTCTTCCCGATCCGTCCGAGTCGTCGACCATGTCGACCGACCGCTTCCTAGCCGCCGGCGCCTCCGCGATCGCCACCGATCTCACCGAGCTCTCGCGACAGCTCCAGATCGCGAGCCCGCCCTCCGAGCCCCGACCCCGCGTCGCGTCGGCCACTCCCGGGTAGGGCCTCGGCGCTCGGGAGGAACTATAGGTACCACGAGTACGCATGGATCACGGCCCGCTCCGCGGTGGCCCACGCTTCGGGGATCTGATTCCATCCGTTCCGCAGGTCCCCTACGCAGTACAGGCCCGGGATGACCTCGCCCGATGCATCGGATAGCACCCGGCAGTCCTCGTCGGTCACGACAAACCCATCGTCGTCGAACCGGGCCCCGAGGGAGCGCGGGATCTGGGAGTTCATGTTGTACCAGCCGAGGGCGCTGAACCCCTTGTCGTACTGCCGGACGGAGCCATCGGCGAACCGGACGTGGAAGCGCTGCTCCCGGATCCCGTCAAACCCCACGATCTCCGAGTCGTGGAGAGAGATGTGGCGCTCGGCCATCTGACGCTCAAGATCGGCACGCTCGGCCCCGTCGCTTCCTTCGAGGAGGGGGCGGCCGTTCGTAAGGAGCGCCACCGAAGCCGGCTGGAAGTGGAAGAGATCGATCGCGGATCGCACGGCGAACGCATCGTGACCCAGCACCGCGACCGACCGGCTCGGGAGCGTGTGCCCGTCGCACAGGATGCAGAATTCGACGATCGCCTGATTGGCCCAGGGGAAGATCGGATTGATCTTGCCTCCGATCACCGGCATCCGGTCGACGACCCCCATCGCGAGGATGACGGCCCGGCCCCGGGTGACCCGGCGTTGCTTGAGCCAGTCGAACGCCACCGCGTACTGACCGGCCTCGGCGCGCTCGACGCCCGTCACCTCGGCCGGGGTGAAGTAGCCGACCTCGCGGTCGACCTTGCGCACCGCCGCGATCTGGGCATCGAGGAGCTTGTGGCCGGAGATCCCGTCGGGAAACCCGGGAATGTTGTCCATGGTCGGCGCATAGTACGACCGGCTGTACCTCGGTCCCCGATCGAGCAGAGCGGCGGAGTGACCCAAGAGCGCCGCCTTCAATCCCGCTTGGAGCCCCGCGTGGCCCCCGCCCACGATGACGATATCGTAGGACTCTTGGAGTCGCGGGAACCCGGGCATATCGTGCCGGACGAACCCCGTCGTGGATTTGATGCCTCGCCGAGCCGAAATCCTCCGGGAGATGCGCCTCCTCACCCTCCAAATAGCGGGGGCGCATCGCTCGGGGGATGCCGCTGTGGCACGAGAAGGCCGGGGCCTGGCACGAGATGCTTCCCGGTGTTCAGCGCCGCATCCTAGCGCACGGACCGAGCGCGATGCTCGTCCTCTACCGCATCGCTCCCGGGAGCGTGTTCCCAAAGCATACCCACCCGCACGCGCAGTACGGTACCGTGCTCGAGGGCGGCGGGCTCTTCACGGTCGGCGACGCATCCTGGAAGATGGTCCGCGGCGACGCGTACTACGTTCCGCCCGACGTGCCCCACGAGTTGCACGCCGACTCCGACCGTGCGACCGTCGTCCTCGACGTCTTCGCGCCGGAACGAGCGGAGTTCCGGGGTGAGGCGCTCCCTCCCGACGCCTAACCGACGGATCGGAGGATCCCGCCGTCCACGGGGAGAACGGCGCCCGTGACGTACGACGATGCGTCGCTCGCCAGGAACGCGATCACCCGAGCGAGCTCGGCGGGGTCGCCGAGCCGGCCGAGTGGGATCTCCCTCTCCAGGCGCGCCCGGGCCTCCGCGGGTGAGATCGCTTGGCGACGCGCAGTGTCCTCGAAGATCTCCCGGACCCGCTCCGTGTCGATGTACCCCGGCAGGATCCCGTTCACGCGAACCCGCTTGGGTCCGAGCTCGCGCGCGAGGGTGCGGACGAGGCCCAGCAAGGAGATCCGCATCACGTTCGATAGCGCGAGGGTCGGGATCGGTTCGCGCATCGTGAGCGATCCCAGGAGCACGATGCGGCCCCCGCGTGGGTTGGAGATCATCCGTTCGGCGGCGAGGCGGCTCAAGTAGGCCGGGCTCACCGCGAGCAGTTCTGCGGCCCGCTGCCAGGCCGCGTAATCGAGTTCCATGGCGCGTCCGGGCGCAGGTCCGCCCGTCACGTAGACGAGCACGTCGAGCCCGCCGAGGTGCTCCGTGGACTCACCGATCAGTCGCTCCAGATCGGAGGGATGGCGCAGGTCGGCGACGATCCCGTGGACGGGGCCCAACGTGGAGAGTGCCCGGACCGCTCGCGCGAGGCGCTCCGGCTGGGAGGAGTTGATCACGACGCGGGCTCCCTCCTCGAGGAGCGCGCGAGCGGCCGCATATCCGATCCCCTGGCTCGCTCCCGTAACGAGGACCCGTTGCCCCGCGAGTTCCAGATCGATGCCCATCGCCGGCTTCCTACGACTCGAGCGCGAGGACCCGGCTCATGGCCCCGCTCCCTCCACCGATCTTCAGGGGTCCGACAACGAGCGTGTACACCACTCCTTCGCGCAATTGGTCCAAGTGGTCCAACGCTTCGAGGATCCAGATCCCGTGCGCGAGCAGGGTCTTGTGGGCCCCGAACTCCGAGTTCGCGTACGGGTCGATGGACAGAGTGTCGGTGCCCACGGCCCGGATCCCCCGCTCGACCAGGAACTTCGCGGCGGACACCTCGAGGCCCGGGAAGTCGTACAGGTAGCGCTGGGTCGGGGCGCGCTGCTGGCTCCAGTCGGTGCGCAGCAGGACGAAGGCCGGAGCCGGGCCCTTCGGCCAATGCCGTTCGAGGCTGGCCCGGCGGAGGAGGGTGCCATCGATCTCCGACCGCATATCGAAGACGACGGCCGGGCCCACGAGATCCTCCGGCGGGATGGCATCGATGGTCCGGCCGTCCTCGACGAAATGGTACGGCGCATCGACGTGGGTCCCCGTGTGGGATGAACAGACGATCCGCTCCCCCGCGACGCCGTCCCGAGCGTTGAAGGTGGTCGGCTCGAACACCGGGAGCGGCGACGTCGGCCAGGTGGCCATGTGGGTCTGGAGGGTCGCCGTAAGATCGTGCACGCGGGAGGGGAAGGTCATCGGGCGGTCGATCGGTCTCGGCTACTAAAGCGGTCCGGCGAGGGCCGAGCGCTCACGCGCGGTGCCGCTCGACGAAGCGACGGATCCGCTCCACGCCTTCGGCGAGCTCGGCCCGGGGCCGGGCGTAGGAGATGCGGATGTGCCGTTCACCCGCCGGCCCGAAGGAGAGCCCCGGGACGACGGCGACATGCTCCTCGATGAGCAGGCGTTCGGCGAACTCGACGGAGGAGAGCGGAAGGTCGTAGGAAGGGAAGGCGTAGAAGGCTCCGTCGGGACGAGCGAGATGGAACCCGGGGATCGATGCGAGCGCCGGGACGAGGGCATCGCGTCGGGCCCGGAACTCCTCGCGGAAGCGCTCGGCCTCCGGTTCGGCGTGCTCCAGCGCCCATCGGCACCCCTCCTGGACGAACGGGGGGATGCAGGTCAGGGTGTGTTCCATGACCTTCACCAGCCTCGCGCGGACCGAGGGCGGTGCGATCGCGTACCCGGCGCGCCAGCCGGTCATAGCGAACGTCTTGGAGAAACTTCCCAGCGTGACGACCCGCTCGGCCCCGTAGGCGAGCGCGGCGCTCGCGAAGTGCGTTCCGTCGTAGACCAGCGACTCGTACGTCTCGTCGCTCGCGAGGATGAGCTGGTGCTTTCGCGCGATCTCGATCGTCGCCTGGAGATCGTGCCGGTCCATGAGATGCCCTGTGGGATTCCCCGGGGTGGCATAGATGATGAGCCGGGTCCGAGGGGTCACCGCCCCCTCGAGGATCGCGGGATCGAGCCCGTAGTTCTCTCGCAGGGGAACGAACACCGGCGTGGCCCCGGCGAGGCGCACGGCCTGCTCGAACAGGTAGGTCGGGTTCGGGATGAGGACCTCGTCCCCGGGGGAGGTGGTCGCGAGGATCGTCGCGTAGATCGCGAACTTCGACGGCATGATCACCACGTCCTCCGCGCGAGCGGGGATGTGGTGCCGGCGCGCGAGTCGCTCGGCAATCGCGCTGCGGAGCTCGGGAGTCCCCTGCGAGGATCCATAATGGGTCTGCCCCTCTTCGAGCGCGCGCGCCGCCGCCGCGCGGATCCCCGGTGGGGTATCGAAGTCCGGCTCGCCGATGTGCAAGCCGATTACGGTCTCCCCCGCGGCCCGCATCCGGAAGATGCGCTCCATCAATGTGAGGATGGGGGAGTCCGGGATGGTGTCAACGAACATCGCCGGCCCTACGAACCCCGGGTCATTAGCCCGTCGCGGGAGAGCCGGCTCGGGCCGCTCCGGCCCGCGCAAATCTTAAGCCCAGACGACCACCTGGTCGGGCTCGGGTTCCACACGTCCGTGCCGCCGGCGGAGCCGGAGAGCGCTCTGGGGGGGACTCTATTTCTCGAGGACGGAAGCCGTTTCGACGGCGTCGGCTTCGGTGCGCGAGCGCGCCGCGTCGGTGAGGTGGTATTCACGACCGGCATGGTCGGATACCCCGAGACGCTCACGGATCCGTCCTTCCGCGGGCAGATCCTCACCTTCACCTATCCGCTCCTCGGGAACTACGGCGTCCCGCGACGAGGGGTGGTGGATCCGAACGGCCTCCCGGTCGGTTTCGAGTCCTCCTCGATCCAAGTGCGCGGGATGATCGCGCGGGGCCTCACGGCCCCGCACCACTGGGACAGCGTCGGGACGCTGCCATCGTGGCTCGAAGAGGAAGGAGTGCCCGGGGTCTGCGGCATCGATACCCGCCGCCTCACCGAGCATCTGCGCACGGAGGGCGTCGTGCGAGGGATCATCGACGTCGGCCCGTCGGAGGACCGTCCGAGCTCGGAGGAGCTCCTCCGTGAGATCGGGCAGGCTCCGTCCTATGCCGATGAGAAGTACATGGGCGCCGTGAGCCCGCGAGCCCCGGAGATCCTCGGGGGAGGCCGCGGTCCGCTCGTCGCGGTGCTCGACTGCGGCATCAAGACCAGCATCCTTCGTGCCCTCGTCGAGCGTGGGACCTCGGTGCTGAGGCTGCCGTACGATCACGAAGTGCCGGCGCGCTTCGAGGGTCGTCGCGTCTCCGGGCTACTCGTCGGAAATGGTCCGGGGGACCCGGAACAGCTCGCCCGAACGGTGGAGGAGCTGCGTCGGCCGTCCACGCGTGCGCTGCCGACCCTGGGCATCTGCCTCGGCCTACAGCTGATCGCGCTCGCCCGGGGCGCGAGCACCTACAAGATGAAGTTCGGCCATCGGGGCCAGAACAAGACGATCGTCTTCCCCGATGGACGCGCGCTCATCGTCAGCGAGAATCACGGCTACGCCGTCGATCCGAAGTCGTTCAAGCCGAGCGGACTGCGGGCGTGGGGGATGAACCCGGACGATGGGACCCTCGAAGGGCTGCGGGATCCCCGCGGAAATGCCTTCGCGCTCCAGGGCCACCCCGAGGGCCACCCCGGGCCCCAAGAGGCCGGGTTCGTCTTCGACCAGTTCGTAGGAAAGGTGAAGCGACGCGCGTGACCCGATCATTGCCCTCCAAGGTGGTGCTCCTCGGCTCGGGAGCGTTGAAGATCGGCGAGGCCGGAGAGTTCGACTACTCCGGCAGCCAGTGCCTCAAAGCCCTCGAGGAGGAGGGAATCTACACCATCGTCATCAACCCGAACATCGCGACCCTGCAGACGGATTCTCCGAAGCTCGGTCGCGTGTACTTCCAGCCGCTCGTCCCAGAGTTCGTCGAGCCGATCCTCGACGCCGAACGCCCTGAGGGGATCCTGCTATCCTTCGGTGGTCAGACCGCGCTCAACTGCGGGATCGGCCTGTCCGACCGGGGCGCGCTGCACCGCACCCACACGCGCGTGCTCGGAACTCCGCTCGCCGGTATCCGCGCGACCGAAGACCGGGCCAAGTTCGTGCGCGCCATGACCAAGGCGCGCGTACCCACGCTTCCGAGCCGCGCGGTGTACTCGGTGGAGGAGGCGATGAACGCGGCCGATCAGATTGGCTACCCGATCATGGTCCGGGTCGCGTTCACGCTGGGGGGAAAGGGCGGCGGGATCGCGCGGAACCGAGAGGAGCTGCGGGAGGTGGTGGGCAAGGGGCTCCGGGCGAGCCCCGTCGGCCAGGCGCTCCTCGAGCGCTGGGTCGGCGCGTTCAAGCAGCTCGAGTACGAGGTCGTGCGGGACCGCAAGGGCAACGCGCTCACCGTCTGCAACATGGAGAACATGCTCTCGATGCGCGTCCACACCGGCGACAACGTGGTCGTGGCTCCCAGCCAGACGCTCTCGGATGCGGAGTACCAGATGCTGCGCCAAGCCGCACTGCGGGCGGTCGAGGTCTGCGGGATCGTCGGGGAGTGTAACATCCAGTTCTGCCTCGATCCTGCGAGTCGAGAGTACTACGCGATCGAGATCAACGCCCGGCTGTCCCGCTCGAGCGCGCTCGCCTCCAAGGCCACCGGCTACCCGCTCGCCTTCGTCGCGGCGAAGCTCACGCTCGGCTACACGCTCCCCGAGCTCAAGAACCGGGTGACGGGCGTCACGACCGCATGCTTCGAGCCCGCGCTCGACTACGTCGTCGTGAAACTGCCGCGCTGGGACCTCGACAAGTTCGAGCGCGCCGATCGGCGCCTCGGGCCCGCGATGAAGTCCGTCGGGGAGGTGATGGGCGTCGGCGCCTCGTTCCCCGAGGCGCTGTCCAAGGCCGTACGGATGTGCGACCCGCGCGCCGAACTTCTTCCCCCGGCCGAGTCGCGGGATCCTTCGGCGATCCTCCAGGACCTCGCGGCGCCGACGCCCGAGGTGCTCACGTGGATCCTCGAGGGCCTCCAAGCCGGGATCCCGCCGGACAAGCTCGCCGAGGTCTCGTTCATCGATCGGTGGTTCGTCGACCAGCTCGGGGAGATCGAGCGCACCCACCGTTCCCTGAGGGGGCCCTCGGTACCGGGCCTGCGCCCGGAGCTCCTGCGCCGGGCCAAGGAGATGGGATTGTCCGATCGCGCGATCGCCCGCGCGGTGCGGATGGACGAAGAGGAAGTGCGCCGCCGCCGGATCGAACTCGGGATCCGCCCGCGGATCCGCATGATCGACACCCTCGCCGGCGAATGGCCGAGCCGTACGAACTATCTCTACCTCACGTACCGGGCCGACGCCGACGACGTCGCCCCGATGCCCCGGGGCTCGATCCTCGTTCTCGGCGCCGGCCCGTACCGGATCGGGTCAAGCGTTGAGTTCGACTGGTCAACCATGAACTTGGTGGAGGGGTTGAAGGCGGAGGGAGTCCCGGGCGTTGCGGTGCTGAACTCCAATCCAGAGACGGTCTCCACCGACTATGACCGCTCCGACCGACTCTACTTCGAGGAGATCACGTTCGAGCGGGTCCGAGATCTCGTCGATTTCGAAGGGTTCGCGGGGATTGTCACGTGCGTGGGGAGCCAGCTCGCCCAGAACCTGACCCCGCTGCTCCAGGCGGCCGGCGTCCCCATCCTCGGCACGAGCCCGGAGTCGATCGATACCGCGGAGGATCGGGCCCGGTTCGCCCAGCTCCTCGAGCGCCTGAAGATCCCCCAGCCGGCCTGGCGTGCGTTCACGACGATCGATCAGGCCGCTTCCTTCGCGGAGGATGTCGGATACCCGGTCCTGGTGCGACCCTCCTATGTCCTGAGCGGCCAGGCGATGCGCGTGATCACGGGGCGTCACGACCTCGCCCGCTTCCTGACGGAGGCCGCGCGGATCTCACCGGAGCACCCGGTCGTCATCACGAAGTTTGTCGAGGGAGCCGACGAGGTCGAGCTGGACGCCATCTCCGACGGGACCCGGGTGTTGGTGGGCGGGATCCTGGAGCACGTCGAGCGCGCCGGCGTCCACTCGGGGGATGCGATCTTCTGCCTGCCTCCGCGCCACACCTCCGAGCGGGTACAAGGCGCACTGATCGATGCGGCCGAGCGGCTCGCACGCCACCTGAAGATCCAAGGACCGTTCAACGTCCAGTTCCTCGTCAAAGATGGGGCCTACCAGATCATCGAACTGAACCTGCGCGCGAGCCGCTCGCTCCCGTTCCTGACGAAGGCAACGGGCATTCCGCTCCTGCGGGAGGCGGCCCGGGCGATGCTCGGACGCCCGATCACCCGGGAAGGGCTCGCGCCGCTGCCCCCCGGCCGCTGGGGCGTCAAGGTCCCTCAGTTCTCCTTCCTCCAGCTCACGGGCTCGGATCCCGTGCTCGGGGTGGAGATGCAGTCGACGGGAGAGGTCGCGTGCTTCGGTCCGACCTTCAGCGACGCGCTCGTCAAGGCGCTTGTCGCCACGGGAGTCCGTCTCGCGCCGCGGAAGGGTACGGCGTTCGTCAGCGTGGGTGGGACCCAGCTGAAAGAGGCGCTCCTACCGATCGCGATGCGCCTGGCCGAACTCGACCTCTACGTCGCCGCCACCGAGGACACCGCCGCGTTCCTGTCCGGGCACGGCGTGCGCGGAGTCAGGGTCCTCCACAAGGTCAGCGAACCGGATCGCCGTCCGAACGTGCTCGAAGCGCTGGGGAACGGGCAGATCGATCTCCTGCTCAACGTCCCGAGCTCCCTCACCCAGGAAAAGCTCGAACGGATGATCGAGGACGACTACGTCCTGCGCCGGCGCGCGGTCGAAATGGGAGTCCCGCTGTTCACGAGCCTCGAGGCATTCACCGCCTACGTGGAGGGAATCGCCTGGCTGCGTGAGCACCCCATCACGATCGAGGCCCAGTACGGCACCCCGGAGCCGGGGACTCCCGACGGCCATGTCCCTCCTCGTCGAGAGGTGGGAATCAACCCGCGCCGGCGACGGCGTCGCAGGACCCGTCGCCGCTGAGAAACTCAATCTTCGAGCGGGCCGAGGGTTCGGTCCAGCGGAGGCGACTCGGTGGACACCCGTGGCTCGTTCGGCGGGCCGGGCGCGCGCTACTGCGGGAACTTCGTAAGCGAATACTCCGGCACGATCGTCGAGGTGTCGATGATTTCGGGCAAGCCCCGGATCTTCGCCGTGACGAAATCGAGCACGTGGCGCTTGCGCGCATCGGACGCAGCGAACTCGAGCACGACGAAGATGTCCCAATCACCCGTCAGGAAGTGGAGTTCCTTGATCTCGGGGAAGGAGACGAGCTGGTCGCGGATCCGGTCGAAGTCGCCGCCCTTGACCTTGAGGTAGGTGAACGCGCGGATGCTCTTCATGTCGGTCGGCATGATCTCGCACAGGCGCTCCTCCGTGAACGCGTCGACCCCTTCGAGGCGGCGGCCGCTCGGCGCGATGAGCACCGGAAAGGTTTGCACGCTGCGCAGATGTTCGGCGACGAGCCGCTCGATGCGGCCGGCCTTCCCGATGTCCGTGACGGTGACCTGGTAGCCGCGACGAGCGGCGAGGTCCTCGGTCAAGGCGACGCACCGCGCCTGGTCATCCGACAGGAAGTGGATGGGCTGGTCGGCGATCCCTCCCTCGAGCGTCGCGCCCCGTGTCTCCCCTCCCGTCACGCTCGCGGTACCGACGTTGACGCTGACCCCGGGGGCGCCCTCCGCGGTGGAGATGGGGGGGCGGTAGAACGACGTGATGGCTCGGCGGGATTGAACGTAGAGAACGACTTCGCGGCTCTTCGGGTCTGCCATAGGCCCTCCGCCATGACCGAGGCCCGTATTTAATGCTCGACCGGTAGAAAACAGGGAAATCCCCGCCCTCGCGGGCGGGGAGATGAAAGGGTTCGAATCCAGCGCCCGAAGTGGGCCTAGTAGCGCTTGTAGCTATCGGAGCGCTCGCGGCCACCGCCGCCACCGCCTCCGCCGCCACCACCACTGCCGCCACCGTAGCGCGACGAGCCGCCACCGCCGCCTCCGCCGCGGTCCCGGTAGCCGCCGCCACCGCCCCCTCCGTAGGAGCGGCGCTCGCTCTCGAACTCTTGCTGGCTCATGTCGAGGCTGTTGTTGATCTCCGCGATCGACTCGGTGGACTTGTTCAGGTTCCCGTACCGACCCACGTTCAGGCGCATGTGGCCGCGCACGAGGGACACGTATCCGTTGTCGATCAGGACGACCTCGTCCTTGGCAATCGCTCCGATCTGCTCGTTCCACAACGACAGAATGATCGTTGCGGTCTCGTCACCGACGACCGCTTCCGCTACTTTGCGGGGGTCGCCGTACTTGCCCATGACTTCCTTCGCTTCGCCTACGTTGAGGACTTTCGCGAGGACGTTCACTTGCTTCGAGCTCGGCGTCAGGTCACGCACTTTCGTCAGGGGTTTGTCTGTCATCTCTCTTGTCGCCTCTTTCCTTTGGGTTGGTTTCTCTCGGAATTTTCAAACCACTCTCGGCTCGCGCGAACAACTCGTTCCAAAAATAGGACGGGCTAGACGCTCGCTCCGGGCGCGGCTCTTCGATTCCTTCGAACGTAGCTACTCCGGGTGTAGTATTTAAAGCTCTCGAAGCCGAGCCAGGCACTCGCACGCACCACCGACTCTGGGCCCGCTCCCGCGGTGGCGCGGGACGGTCAATCCGGCTTCGGAGCTCGGGTGATGATCGTCGATTCGGCCCAGTCCCGGACCTTCTCCCGGGCCTCGGCGTGCGCGCGATAGAACGCGTGGACCTTCTCGAGGAGGTTCGATTTGCAATCCCCGCAGAGCAACGCGCCGGACCGGCAGTCGGCCGTGATCTGTTCGAACTCCTTCGGATCCGGGGCGAAGCGGGTCTTCCATAGCGCCCAGACCGAGCAGATCTCGGGGTTCGCCCCGAGGCGACGCTGCTCCTCGACGCTCGCCCGGCCTCCCGTGAACGCCCGACGGACCTTGCGCTCGACGACCTTCGGAGGATCGTTGAGGAAGAGCGCGTTGTCCTTCTCGTTGCCCGTGGTGGACATCACGCCCTCGCCCAGCAGGCCCGGGATCATCTGGCTGTGGATGAGCGCGGGCTTGGGGTAACCGAGCCCCTCCGCGATGTCGCGCGTGACGCGGAAGTGCGGGTCTTGGTCGATCCCGCATGGGATCAGGCAAGGGATGGCTCGGCCGCTCTCCCACGAGGGGTAGAAGCACGGCACGGTTTGGAGCGCGGTGTAGAACACGAGACCGATGTTCGTGCTCGGGGGGAACCCGAAGACCGCCTTGACGGTAGAGTAGGGGATCTTGCGCGCGACACGGATCGCGAGCGGGTAGAGCGCCGCGATCGACCGGGAATCAAAGAAGACGTGGGTTCGCTTCGAATCGAAGCCGACCGCGAGGATATCGAGCAGGTTCTCGTAGCCCCAACGGACGGAGTCCTCGCGCGTGAGCTGGGCCCTCGCCCAGAACTTCTCGTCGTCGGTGATCTGGATGTACATCTCCACCCCAAGCTTCTCTTGGAGCCACCGGCACAGCTCGAACGGGACCAGGTGGGAGATGTGGAGCGGCCCCGATGGGCCCCGGCCCGAGTACAGGAAGAAGGGGTGGCCACGGGCGTACTGGTCGAGGACGAGATTGAGGTCGCGATGGGAGTAGTAGACCCCGCGTGTCAGCAACGGAGGGAGCTCCCCGCCGGCCAGCTGCTGGAGTCGATCGAGAATGGACGCGCTCAGCTCCTGGGTGCCGAACTGTTCGCGGAGCTTCGCGTAATCGATCCGCCCCTTCACCTCGTACGGGGTGACGACGAACTCCTCCTTGTCGGTCAACGTCCTCGCTCCCGCCACGCTCCACAGATTGTAAAGGAACCGCCCGAGCGGACCCTCCTCCCTCCCGGGTTGGGACCACCCACGAGGGGGGCAGGAGACGGGGCCACCTCGGGCGGAGCATGGTTAAGTAGGGTACGTATCTCGGCGCCCGGCCATGTCCCGAATCCACTCCGGCCGAAAGGGTCGCGCCGGATCCCACCGGCCGTTCCCGGCGACCAAGCCGGAGTGGGTGACCTCCTCCAAGGAGGAGGTGGTCGAGGCCGCCGTCAAGCTCGCGAAGGGCGGGATGTCGGGTGCCCAGGTCGGGCAGACGCTCCGGGATAGCTACGGGATTCCCTCCGTCCGCCTGCTGACCAACGAACGCCTCGGCCGCGTGCTCAAGGCGAACGGGATCACCCAGGAACTTCCCGAGGATCTCCAGGCGCTCCTGAAACGGGTCGTCCACCTCCAGCGTCACCTTCTCGCGCATCCCAAAGACAACTCGAACAAGCGGGGCTTGTCGCTGGTCGAGTCGAGGATCCGACGCCTCGCTCGGTACTATCGGCAGCACAAGGTGCTCCCCGACTCCTGGCGGTACTCGGCCGCAGGGGCTGCGCTCCAGGTGGAGTGATGGCCTCCGGGCCCGACGGCTTCGTTTCCGATCCGCGCTACGAAGCCGAGTTCACTCGCGCGCGAGAGCTCTTCCTCGCGCACCCGGGCCGCTGGCGGGTCATCTACCATTACGATGGGGACGGGATCGCCAGCGCCTCGAGCGCGCTGCGGGCGCTCGCCCGACTCGGCTGCCCCGCTCAGGCGACCCCTCTCCTCGGAGTGGAACGAGAGCGCATGGCCGAGCTCCTCCGAACGACCGCGGGGCCGGTTCTGGTCGTCGATACGGGGGCGAGTTGGCTCGACCTCTTCGCCCGGAACCCACACCCCGTGGTCGTGCTGGACCACCACCGCTATCCCGGGGTGCCCCATCCCCCCGCGCTGCCCGAGCACGTCGCCTTCGTCGATCCTCTCGACTGGGGCGTCGACGGAATGGAGGAGATGTGCGCGAGCACCCTGACGTGGCTGTTCACCGTGTTCCTCGATCCCGTGAACTGGGACAACGCACCCTGGGGTCTCTCGGGAGCGATCGCCGATCGGCAGCACGTGGGAGGGTTCCGAGGGCTGAACGCTCGTCTGACCGAAGAGGCCTCCAAGCGCTCGCTGATCGCCCAGCGCCCGGGTCTCGCTCTGTTCGGCCGCACGATCGGAGAGGCGCTCGCACGGAGCATCGATCCATACTTCGCGGGACTCTCCGGCCAGCCGGAGGCCGTCGCACGACACGTGCGCGGACTCGGGATCGAACCCGATCGCCCCCTTTCCTCGCTCGGACCGGCCGAGCTCGCCCGACTGACAGAGGACCTGCGCGCATGGCTCGTCGCCCACCGGGTGCTCCCAGAGTTCGTGGCAGTCCTCGACCAACCGCGCTGGTTCGTCCCGGCGCTCGGCATGGACGCGGAGGAGCTCGCGAACCTGCAGAACGCCACGGGACGCGTCGGAACCCCCGGGGTCGGGGTTGCCCTAGCCCTCGGGGACGCGGGGGCGCTTCAACGGGCGCGGGAGGCGGAAGGGACCTGGCGGGATGGTATCCTCGCCGGCTTGCGGCGGCTCGAGGAGGGGGGCCTTAATTCGATGAGCGCCTTGCAGTGGTTCGCGAGCCCGGACACGACCCTCGCAGGAACTCAGGCAGGATTGGCCATGAACTACTTGCTCGATCCGGATCGACCGGTGGTCGTCTTCTCGGAGGGCGCCGGCCCGGTCAAGGTTTCGGCCCGCGGAACCCTTCGCTTGGTCGCTCGCGGCCTCGATCTTTCGGCGGTCTGCCGCATCGCGGCCCAGACGGTCGGGGGCGAAGGCGGAGGGCACAAGGTCGCGAGCGGAGCCACGATTCCTCCCGGCACGCGCGACCAGTTCCTCGGCGTCGCCGACCGCGAGATCGCCGGTCAGTTCCACGCGCACGCGGGAGGAGCCCGCGCATGACCGATCCCGCCCCGGTCGAACCGGTGGCTCCGCCCGACTCCGACGGAGACCGGATCCACCTTCAGCCGCTCGAGCGGGAGATGCATCGCTCATACATCGATTATGCCATGAGCGTGATCGTCGGGCGCGCGCTGCCCGAAGGTCGAGATGGGCTCAAGCCAGTGCACCGGCGGATCCTCTGGTCGATGTGGGAGTCCGGTGCCACCCACGACCGTCCCTACCGCAAGTCCGCGCGCACGGTCGGAGACGTCCTCGGAAAGTACCATCCCCACGGGGACCTGGCGGTGTACGACGCGCTCGTGCGCATGGCCCAGACGTTCAGCCTGCGCTACCCGCTCATCGACGGTCAGGGGAACTTCGGCTCGATCGATGGCGATTCCCCCGCCGCGATGCGGTACACCGAGGCCCGCCTGAGCCCCCTCGCGGAGGAGATGCTCCAGGACATCGAGAGCGAGACGGTCGATTGGTCGGATAATTTCGACGGGACGTTGCGCGAGCCTCGCGTCGTGCCCTCCAAGCTCCCGAATCTGCTCGTCAACGGATCGGCGGGGATCGCGGTCGGCATGGCGACGAACATGCCGCCGCACAACCTGGGCGAGGTCGTCGACGCGCTGCATCTGCTCCTGAAGCGCCCGGAAGCATCGCTCGACGATCTCATGAAGGTCCTCCCGGGGCCGGACTTCCCGACCGGCGGGGCCCTATCGACCGAGGGGATCCGAGAGGCGTACGAAACCGGTCGGGGCACCCTGCACCTTCGCGGGACGGCGCTGCCCCGCGAGCGGGACGGCCGCAACGAGATCGTCGTGACGGAGATCCCGTACGAGGTCAACAAGACCAACCTGCTCGAGCTCATCGCCGATCTCGTCAAGAGCAAGCGGATCGACGGGGTCACCGATCTGCGGGACGAATCCGACCGGAACGGAACGAGCGTGGTGCTCGAGCTACGGCGGGATGCGCAAGCGGAGATCGTGCTCAACCGGATCTTCGAGCACACTCCGCTCGAGACGAGCTTCGGTGTGATCAACCTGTGCATCGTCGGCGGACGCCCGGAGGTGCTGTCGCTCAAACAGTTGCTCGAGCTCCATCTCGACCACCGCCGCACGATCGTCACCCGCCGGACCCAGTTCGAGCTGCGCAAGGCCGAGGAGCGGCTACACCTCCTCGACGGGTTCCTGGTCGCGATCGATCACATCGAGGAAGTGATCAAGATCATCCGGCGGTCGAAGGACGCAGCCGCCGCGGAGACGAGCCTCATGGGCAAGTTCCTGCTCTCGAGCGAGCAGGCGAAGGCGATCCTCGACATGCGACTGGTACGCCTCACGGGCCTGGAACGCGAGGCCGTCCAGAAAGAGAAGGAGGAGAAGGAGGCACTGATCAAGCGTCTGCGAGCGATCCTCGCCTCGCCCGCCGAGCGGGACGCGCTCATCGGGGCGGAGCTCGCCGACCTCAAGCACCGGTTCGGCGACAAGCGGCGCACCGAGATCGTTCCGGAGTTCACCGAGCGCACGCTCGAGGACCTCATCCCCGACACGGAGGTCGTCGTCCTCGTCACCCGGGACGGCTACATCAAGCGCCTGCCGCTCGACCAGTACCGTCGCCAGCGGCGCGGGGGGCGCGGCCTCGTCCAGATGGAGACGAAGGAGGAGGACATCGTGATCCGGACGTTCGTCACCCGGACCCACGACCACGTGCTGTTCTTCACGAACCTCGGGCGGGTCTACCGCCTCAAGGCCTACGAGCTCCCGGAGGGAAGCCGACATTCCAAGGGCAAGGCGCTGATCAACCTGCTCGAGCGGCTGAAGGACGGCGAGCGGGTGCAGACGCTCCTGCCCGTCCGGGACATCGAAAGCGAAGGCGATCTCTTCTTCGCCACGCGCCGCGGTCTCGTCAAGCGGACCATG
This sequence comes from Thermoplasmata archaeon, assembly GCA_021826525.1. Next base: position 4,165 of record JAKAZU010000007.1, on the reverse strand, counting down.
CTCGGCGAGTTCCAGAACATCCGCACGAACGGGATCCAGGCGATCTTGCTCGAGGAGGGAGACGAGCTCGTCGACGTCGCCCACATCCCCGAGCCCGAGGTCGAGATCATCCTCGCCACGCACGCCGGCCAGCTCGTTCGCTTCCCGCTCTCGGACGTGCGGCCGATGGGGCGGGCCACCTACGGCGTGATCGGGGTCCGCCTCTCCGGTGAGAAGGGGGACCACGTCGTCGCCATGTCCCCCGTGAGTGCCGAGTATCCCTACCTGCTTTCCCTCACAAGCGAAGGGTACGGCAAGCGCAGCGAGACGAAGGACTATCGCCGCACGAGCCGCGGCGCGAAGGGCGTACGCACGATCCGCACGGGGGGCCGCAACGGCTCGGTGGTCGCCGTCCTTCCTACCACCAACGACTCCGAGATCCTGGTCACGACCCAGAACGGCATCACGATCCGCGCCGCGGTCAAGGGAATCCGCTCGCAGGACCGCAATACGATGGGCGTCCGGGTGATCCGGCTCGACGAAGGGGATACCGTCCGCGACGCGGTCGCGCTGACGACGGTCACCGAGGATGCGCCGGCGGGCAGCTCCCCGCCTCCCGCCGACGGAGGGGACGATGACGCGCCTGAGACACAAGAAGCGTGAGTCCTTCCTCCTCTGCCCGCAGTGCCGCTCCCCGGAGATCTACCTGGTCGCCGGGATGATCACGGGGCAGGTCTATCTCTGCAAGAACTGCGGCTACCAGGGCTCGCTCGTCCTCGAGGTCGATGCACCTCCCGATGCGACGACGAAGTCGGGCTAGCGCTCGATCTCTTCCGGCCGAGCGAGCGCCTCGGTCTCCTCGCCCTCCGGGTGCATCCGCGCGCGCGAGCGCGTCACGATCGATAGTGCCCGGACGGTCGCGGCGACGTCGTGCACCCGGAGGAGGTCCGCCCCGTTCCACGCGGCGAGCACGGCGGCTGCGAGGCCCGCTTCCGTGCGGTTCTCGGAGGAGCCGGGTCCGAGCATCGATTTGCGCGATGCCCCGAGGACCACCGGGTACCCGAGGCTCCGCAGCTCGCCGACGTGGGTGAGGAGCTCGAGGCTCTGCTCCGCGGATTTGCCGAACCCGAGGCCGGGGTCGACGATCAACCGTTCCGCGGGGATCCCTTCGGCGATCGCCCGGTCGGTGGCGTGGGCGAGCGATCGGAAGACCTCCGCCCGTAGGTCGGCGTAGCTCGTATCGAGCTGCATCGTCGCGGGCGTTCCCCGCATGTGCATGAGGATCGCCGCCGCGCGATGGTCGTGGATCACGCGACGCATTTCGGGCGCGTCGAGCCCCGTCACGTCGTTGATGATGTCGGCGCCCGCCTCGATCGCCCGGCGGGCGACCTCGGCGTGACGCGTGTCCACGCTGATCGGGATCCGGAGGCGGTCGATGTGCTCCTCGAGGCCGGCGAGGACCGGACCGATCCTCCGCCACTCCTCCTCCGGAGCGACGGGGGTTGCGCCCGGCCGGGTGGACTCTCCCCCGATGTCGATCGCGTCCGCGCCCTCCTGCGCGAGCCGCAGCACCTGCGCGATCGCGCGTTCGGGATCGAGGTACTGCCCCCCATCGCTGAACGAGTCCGGGGTCACGTTGACGACCCCCATCACTCGGGGTCGGTCTCCGACCACGAGCGAGCGGTGCGCCCCTCGGATCGTGCGCGGGCCCCGGTACGCGTAATTCCGGAGGGCTTCGTCCACCTCCTCCGCGACCTCGCGGAGACGGAACGGTTGGCGCCGCAGTTTCGGGATCAGTCGCTGATACTGGCCCCAGGTCGCCAATAGGACCACCGCACTGTGCTCGACGGAGAGGTCCGCAACGCCCCGAGCGTGGGAGGCATCGCCGCCTACCGCGAGCATCTCCTGCTTCAGGAGCACCGCGGCCCTCAACGAGACCTCGTCGAGCCGGACGGGATAGATGCGCCCCTTGCGCGTCATGATGCCGACCCCCTCCGGGTCGCTTTGGGTCCGTCTCAACTCCTCAGCGAGTTCCGCCAGGGAACTCGTATCCAGCACGCGGGCGGTGTGGGCATGGCGATGCTCGGCGCGCGGGGTCTCGCCGCTCACGGCCCGGCGAGCGGTGACATCCATTAAAGCCCCCGGAGGCGGTCGCCGACCTCATGGTTCCGCCCGTCGTCCCGCGCCGATGAGCGCCGGTGCGATCGTCGCGGTCGAAGGGCCCTCGGCCGCCGGAAAGAGCGCGGTCGCCCTCGCGGCGGGCGCGCTCAGCGGCGGGGCGACCGTACCCGAGGCCTACGTTCGGCTCGGCCGAAGCGTACCTCTCGAGTTCCGTTCCTCCCCCGAGCTCGTTCGAGTCGAGCGGCGGCTCCTGCGTGAGGACGTCCGTCGATGGCGACAGGCGCGCGTCCTCGCCCGGCAGGGCCGCACCGTCTACCTGGACACCGGCGTTCTCGGCACTCTCACGTACACTTGGGGGCTGGTAGAGATCGGGCGGGCCGAGCCGGCCGCCATGAACGCGCTCTGGGAATCGGTCGATCGGGCGGTGCGATCGGGCCGTCTGGGACTTCCCGATCGGATCGCGTTCATCGACACCCCGCCGTCCGTACGGCGTCGGCGGGCGCGGCAATCTCCCGAAGGGCACCCGGCGCGACTGGACGAGCTCCACGCGCGAGTGGGGACGCTGGAACGGGCCCTGTGGTCGGACCGATGGGGGCCGCTGCTCGGAAACCGCCTGGTGCGCATCGATGGAAGGGAGTCGGTAGCCCGGATCGCACGCCGGCTCGTTCGCATCGGATCCCGCCCGAGGGCGGGATCCGCTCGCGCGAGCGGCCGCTCGGATCGGCATCTGCTCCTTGCCCTCCTCCGGAGCCTCCCCCGCTGACGCGGCCCCGACGGCGGCGCCGGGTCGGGGCAACTGTTATGTGGGGTCTCCGACCTCGGCGCCGCTCCGAGATGAAGCCGCTCGAAGCGCTCCACGAAAGCCTGCACAAGCGGGTCCTGGTCGAGATGAAGGGCGGCCGCTCCTTCCGGGGCGTCCTGGACGCCTACGACCAGCATCTGAACCTCGTGCTCAGTTCGGCGGAGGAGGTCGTGGCGGAGGAGGTCACCCCGCACAGCGGCATGACCCTCCTGCGAGGCGACTCGATCGTGTACATCTCGCCGTAACGGATCGGAGAGGACCATGGGAAAAGGAACACCGGCGCGCCGCGGAGGAAAGATCGTCCACGTCATCTGCCGCCGTTGCGGCCGCCACTCCTACCACCGTCAGAAGGCCGTCTGCTCCTCGTGCGGCTTCGGCGCGACGGCCCGACGCCGTCACTACGACTGGGCCAAGCTCAAGTAAGGGCGCTCGACCGCCTCGGACGGGAGACCGCCCGGTCGCCGTCCACGAAGTAGCGCAGCCGCCACTCCGTCGCGCGACTCACGCCCACGCGCGGGCCAATCCGAATCCGGCCCACCCGGTCCGCGCAAGGCGCGAACCCGATCCGGGAGCCTCGGACGGTATCGATGCCATCATCATGGATGTTCACGCCGAGCAGGCGGCACAACCGCCCGGGACCGGAACCCGACCCTTCCAGCCCGCCGAGCGGGGCGCCTCCCCGGAGGAGCACGGCCTCCCCGGGGCGGGTCACCACGTTCGCGCAGACGACCTGGTGGATGCGGTAGACGTACAGGGTTCCCGGACGCTCGAACATCGACCGGTTGCGTCGGGTCGGGCCGCGGTAGGCGTGGTTAGCCGGATCGTCTTGCACATAGGCTTCGGTCTCCACGATGCGCACGGAGCGCACTCCGGCTCCTCCGCGGACCCAGCACGTGGTCCCGAGCAGCTCGCGAGCGACCCGTCGCGTAGGTCGATCGAAGAACGCGCGTTCGATGCGTGCGGCGACCGCGCTCCGGCCCATGCGCGACTCCGCCCTCACTCGTTCGACGGCGCTCGGGACCCGCCCCAGAAGAACACGGTGAGCGCGATCGCGATTCCCGTCACCGTCGGCAGCATCGCCACGGTGAACGTGGGAAGATCGGCTCCGGGACCTACCCGACCTCGGTGGATGGAGGAGGGGGAATCGGTCACGCGGCGACCCGTTGCCGAACGGCAACGAGTCAGCGGATCCGGCGTTCATCCCGCCGAGGTTCGTACGCCCGGCCACCGGAACACGCCGGACCGGACCTCGCGGACGAGATC